>DUMX01000375.1 GCA_012839665.1 Gelria sp. | reverse complement strand
ATACAGATGAAAAAAAACGGAAGAAAAACGGCTTCTATCGGGTTTTCATTGTCAAATAGTCCTATCCTATACCTTGTCACCTATATATCATTTAGGGCTTGTAATACGCACTCCTACAGCCCTTGTTTATGTTTATATACCTCTGCTTTTTCTCTAATGACTTAAACTCTTCTTCAGTAAGCAATCTCTGCATCGCTATCTTGAAAAAGTGCGCATGCTGTTCATACGCTCCCCCCTCTCTTTTTAATAACCACGGTCTTTCCAGATTCGGTATATAACGCAACGTCAGTTTCATATACTCCCCCTGTGCCTTCTTCGTCTTTTTTCTGTACACGCAAATGCGCCCACCCTCTGCCTGTTTTCTAGTCGTGTACATTCCCTGCGGATTTTCCGCTATCCTAAAAAGACAATAAAAAAACCTTTACCGATAAATAAAGGCTAATAGTTTGGGCTCACGATACTCCGCACTCTCCCCACAACTCATGTCATAAATTTGCCGGTTTCCAAAAGAACAAATAAAGGAGATTTTACGTATTCTTGAAATTCCCAATATAGAAAAGCGCAGAGTACCATGCCCGTTAGATTAAGAAAGGAGGTAAAAGAATACTTTGCCTCATTATCATTTTACACCTAAAACATATGCTAAAAGTCTCAATCTTTCACCATATTCGTTATTCCGAGCTCTTTTCCAAGTTTTATAACTATATTTTTACGCCTTCTAAAAAACGTTGCCCGGCTTATATATAGGTCATTCATAATTCGCCGATTGCTTTTTTTCTTTATGTATTTTTCTCTGTATATCTCTTTTTCATCTTCCGTCAATCTCTGCAGCGTGCGTTCTACTGCCGTTACAATTCTTTTCTTCGTTTCCAACTCTTTATTATCAACAAGACAAATTGCTTTCTTTTCAGTCGGAGATGTAGAGGTTCCGCTTCGTATGGCGGAGTTGATATCCGGGCGGTTCTTTGCATCTATGATTTTAGATTCCAATAACTGACCGCTTTTTTTAATCTCGATATAGTTATATAGAATATATTCGATATAGTTAAATACCTCTTTTTCTATCATCGTCGCCCCTCCGTCTATCGCTTTTCCCCTCTTTCCCCATTGTTTTTATTCTTTACGACTAGCCCTTAATCTTTAAATAAAGCCCTTTCCGTAAACAACTCTTTTTTTATTTTTCTTTTTCTTCGTTCCGCTGCCTTTTTCCATTCTTTTTCTTCAGACTTTTGTATCTTCGACCATTCCTCTTTTTTCATTCTCCCTTTCCCTTTCCTAAAATTCGCTTTCTAAAAAACACAATTGTCTGTCCTCTGCTTGAAACCTCTTTTCTAGTTCCGCTATCGTGTAGTCTTTTCTAAACGGATAGTCTGTTAACCTGTCCATCTCCATCATTTTTTGCCAAAGCCCCGGCTTATGCTGTCTCAATTTTTTAAGCTCTCCGATACGCTGTAACGGGCAAAGATAGCAGGAAACTCTTGTAAAAATCTCATACAATCCGCCCCAAGTAAAACCTTTATCATAGCAATATTGCAATGCTTTTTCTTCGGTAATTCCCCATTCGATTAGCGGATAGCTTTTCCCCTTTGCCCTGTGTCTTTCATCGTAAGCAATGCCGATATATTCTTTACAAGGTACGCCTTGATACTTTGCTTTGACATACGTCTCTATCACATCTGTTTTTAAAGCCTTTGTGCACCACCTCGCATTCATAGTCGGCCATCCATAACCTTTTGCTCCTTTATTTTTACCTTGCTTTTTTTCGTATTTAGAAAAATAATAGAAAAAATCGCCTTTTGGGTTTTTAATCCACGTTATCTCTTGTCCGATATACGTCTCAAGCTTTCTTAAATGCTCATACATTTCGGGAAATTCTGCACCTGTATCGCAAAAAATAATCTCATCTATCAAAATATTTTTCTCAATCATAAGCAATAGCATTGCCGTGCTGTCTTTACCTCCAGACAAAGACACTATATGCTTTTTCATCTCTTATCCCGTTTCCTTTTCCGCCTCTCTTTCTCTTTCCTCCTTGAATCTTTTTATCGCACCGTATACAATTTTATTTTTCCTGGATAAATTGTCATACTTGTTAAACTGGCTTTTATTGCCCGTTGTATGCCTTATCGTTTCTTTTTCTAAATTGTTTCTGCTCAAATCTTCCAGATTCCATTTTTCAAATTCCTCAAGCAGTATCACTTTTTACCTCCCTTTCTTTCTTTTCTCTTTCTTCAAGCATCTGAAATGCCTTTGCGTAACTTAAGTATTCAGCACACCTTTCCCAGAGTTGTCTTGTGCTTTCTTTCGTTTCGTTGTCTATCTCATAAAATAGATGCTCGGCTTTAAATGCCCGTTCTACTTTTAGGTACTGCATAGCATCCACCTCACCCT
>DUMX01000335.1 GCA_012839665.1 Gelria sp. | reverse complement strand
GGTTAGTTGCGGGCCATCTGTAACCAGGTATGAGTTGTCCCCGGCACCGGGAGTAAAGATTAGTCGTATTATTAGTTTATCGGATGATTTACAGCTCAATCTGGCTGCACCGGGTATAAGGATAGAAGCACCCATTCCGGGTAAATCAGCTATTGGTATAGAAGTACCTAACAATAAAATATTAAGTGTAGGGTTGCGTAATTTGATAAGTTCTTCCTCTTTTAGTAAGCTTGGTAGCCCCCTGGGTTTTGCATTGGGAGAAGATATAAGTGGTAATTCGGTAGTTGCACGTTTAAATGATATGCCGCATTTGTTAATAGCCGGCTCTACCGGGTCCGGGAAAAGCGTTTGCTTGAACAGTATCATCATGAGTTTTTTATATAATGCTACTCCCGATGAGCTTAAGATGGTCTTCATTGACCCTAAAATGGTGGAGTTGACTATATATAATGGGATTCCCCACCTGCTTACTCCGGTAGTTACTGATCCGCGTAAAGCCTCAGTAATACTCAGGTGGATGGTTGGTGAGATGGAAAAACGTTATAAGCTATTTTCTGAACAAGGGGTCCGTGATATTCAAAGGTATAACTTATTAGCCCAGGATAAATTACCTTACATAGTCATTATCATCGATGAATTAGCTGATTTGATGATGGTTTCTCCAGTGGAAGTGGAAGATTCTATATGTCGCCTGGCCCAGATGGCTAGAGCTGCAGGAATGCACCTCATCGTAGCCACCCAGCGTCCTTCAGTAGATGTTGTTACTGGTGTTATTAAGGCTAATATACCTTCCCGAATTGCTTTTGCGGTTTCCTCACAGGCCGATTCCAGGACTATACTGGATTCAGCCGGAGCCGAGAAATTATTAGGTAAAGGTGATATGTTATTTTTCCCGGTAGGCGCAATTAAACCTTACCGTATTCAAGGAGCCTTTGTTTCCGATAATGATATTGAAGCCACCGTTAACTTTATTAAAGAGCAATTTATTGGACAGGAAGAGATAGAGCTACCTCGAGAACTGGAAGTATCTCTGCAGGAAGCTGAAAATGACCCGGGGGATGAACTTTTTTGGGATGCGGTAAACGTCTTCGTAGATAGTAATAAGGCATCGGTGTCTTTGCTTCAGCGTAGACTGCGTATAGGTTATGCTCGGGCGGCGCGTTTAGTAGACTTAATGGAGGAGCGCGGAATTGTTTCCGAAATGGATAGCAGCAGAAAGAGAGAAATTCTTATTAATAGCGAACAATTAGAAAAGCTATACGCTAAAAACAAACTATGTTAGTATTGGTTGTATATAGATTTACATGCACACCAGCTTTCCAGGTTTTATGTCAGGGTAAGTGCATAAAGGGAGATGTAAATGAGACTTACCTTACGGGAGAGGGAAATATTTGAGGTATTAAAAAAAGAACCTCTGATTTCACAGGATGAACTGGCTCATCGTTTCGGCATTACGCGTTCATCAGTAGCTGTACATATATCTAATTTAATGAAAAAGGGAGTTATTTTAGGTAAGGGGTATGTAATTAATGAAGCAGCATCAGTCGTAGTAGTAGGAGAAAGCTGTATTAAAATAGATGTGCAGTCAAAAAATGATAATACCATTATTGATGTAGACTACGGCGGTTTTGCTGTTGAGTTTAGCGGAGCCTTGTCTAATTTTGGTGTAAATGTTAAAGTAATAACAGTTACTGGTAAAGACGATGTTAGT
>DUMX01000334.1 GCA_012839665.1 Gelria sp. | reverse complement strand
GAGTTACGCCGGCTAACATACCGAAATAAATTAGAAGATGATGGTTCCTCTGCTTTGGTGTATAACTCCAGATTGTCCAGCAAGTCCTGCTGCAGGTCTTCCAGATACGTAATCACTTTACTAAAAGCACAATACTTATTCAGTAAATTATTAAAATAAGGAGTAATTATGCTGCGAGCAGTTTCCTGCTCCAATTCTTTAATCTGTTTTTTTACATCTTTCTCCAGTTCTCGATATTGGCGAAAGGCTTCATTAAGTTTTTCCTGCACCAGGGAGCTCCGCTTCATTAATTCCGCGCGTTCTTCTTCTGACATGTTTAAATATTCTTCCTGATTTAAGGCTTCCCCATTTTTTAAAGGAACACTGCTTATCCCATTTTGATTACGGGATATGGTAAAACCATAAGCTCGAGCTTCTTCATCTGCCCTGATATACAAGCGATTAGTCTCTTCTACAAACATGGTCAGAATTTGATTCTTTTTATATTCGAAATCCTCGCCTTCAAAAATCTGGCTTATATTAGCAATAGATTTTTCTAACTTCAGTTCCAGGTCCTTTTTAAACTCCTTTCCTTTTCCAGCTGGCAATTCTAATGCTTGAGGAGAATCAGGGTTTTTAAAATTATGGACATAGCACCAATCCGAAGGAACCGGCTCCCGGGTTGCTCTTTTCTCCAGCATCTCCCTGGCTAAAGTAGTCTTACCAGTACCAAACGCTCCCGCCAGGTAAACATTATAACCCGGATTATTTATTTTTAAGCCAAAATCCAGGGATCTGACTGCCCGGTCCTGCCCAATGATTCCTCGTAAAGGTTCTACCTCCGCCGTACTGTTAAAATTGAATATATTCGTATCACATTCCTGGCGAAGGTCCTCGGCCTTAAGCCGATATTTCTTATTATCCAAATATTGCACCCCCTAAAATATAATCTAACTGCCGATTTTTAAATGCCCTCGAGGCCACTACTAAAATTCGAATCTCATTCCGGTTTCTCCCTTAATGACACACTCTCCCAGAGCATTATAGAGACGAGCAGCAGCATAGAAACCGGTGCAATGTGATACTATAATTTTCGAAATGGAAAAGGAATCTAATGCCGATATGGTCTGTTCTATTCTTTGCGGGGATGCACTTATCAAATGGGTGCCCCCGATAAAGGCAAGTACCTTGGACTTCCCGGTCTGGTGACAAGCATGCTCAATAATGTTTATTATGCCTGCATGAGCACAACCACTTACAATAATTAATCCCTCAGGATGTTCAATAATTAAAGCACTATCATCAGCCAAGGGGTCATCCTGCATCTTCCCATTAACAACCTCTTTAAATTTGCCCCCGGTATCCTCAAAATTATTATTGCGAGGAACAGTTCCACTAATGTACACTCCTGGAATAATTGAACTAAATTCATCCCGCAAGTGAAGTTCGGCTCCGGCTTTAAGGAGTTCATCCTGGCTAAAACCACAGCCTATATCTTTATAATTATTTCCTCCCAGGGGCAACGGGCGACTAGCAAACATACCAGAATGGGCATAAATCGGACGCGGTCCGTATTGTTTCAGATATGATAATAGGCCTCCGGTGTGGTCAAAATGACCATGACTGATAACGAGAGCATCTACCCGGGTTAAATCAATGCCCAACTGGGTAGCATTATAATATAATGCCTGCGCACTACCGGTATCGAAAAGTATCCTATAATCATCCACTTCAATCAGGGCTGAAAAACCATATTCTCCGATTAGTGCTGGTGAAGGGGTAGTGTTTTCCACCAGTATCGTAATAACAACTTTCATCAGATAATCCCCCTTAGGAATTTTAATGTATTCAGTAATTTGCATGCAAATAAGGGATTAGTATATTGTATTATGTTCTATTTCTCCTATTTCTTTCATATTCCTGCAAAATTATATAATAAAGCCATAGTTATTATGCCTACCAACAGGGTATAAAAAAGGCTTCTGGTTTTTATCGCTACTAAAAAGGTAGGAATACATGCCCATATATAAAGATTGCCAGGGCTAATATGGATATATCCTTGTGGGGCCAGAATACTTAATACCGCTAACCCCCCCAGTACTGCAGGAGCCACAAATGACAACCATTTTTGAAGCAATTGCGGGAATTCCCAGCGAGACAATACAGCTACCGGGAGCATACGCGGTAAAAGACTTACAACAGAGACTCCAAATATCATTAAGAATATGCTAGTATCGCTCATCAATCAGTACCCCCAGAGTAGCTGCAATTATTGTAGCTATAATAATATTAGACATGTTAGCCATTGTGGATGGAAAAATATAACCAAATAATAAACAAAAAGTAGCGCTAATTCCTGCGACCAGAGCATCGCTTCGTTTACCCACTACAAATACTAGTAAACATATGTACATAGCCGGCAAGGCAAAATTCAAACCAATTTTATCAGTATTACTAATAAATGTTCCCAGTAGTGCGCCACCCAGGCTGCTACTAATCCAGCCAATATGGGAAGTTATGTTAAGCCCGGCCATATAAGCAGTAGTAGCCTTATGGTTCTGGTAACGGGTCATAGCCACTGCATAAGTCTCGTCAGTCAGGCCATATGATAATAGTGTAGCCCAACCCGTAGGAACATTTTTTAGATGTGGTACCATAGAGGTTGCAAACAGCAAATAACGCAGGTTAACCAGCAGATTAGCCATAATGATAGTAAAAATCGCCCCCCCAGCCTGCATAACCCCAATAGCAATATATTGACCGGCTCCAGTAAAACACATCAAGGACATTAAACCAGCTTGTACCACGGTCATGCCCACTTGATTAGCCAATACTCCAAAGGCGAAACCTAAAGGCAAATAACCCAGGACAATAGGCAGTGCATCTTTTATTCCAATTAATAGTTCTTTGTTTTTTATCATTATTTATAATACCTTATGAAAATATTTTTAAAAATTATTTTCTTCGTTTTTAAGCATCCATTCCAGACCTGATAAATGATAGTAACAAATATCTTCAGGTTCTGTGTCTTTATAAAAAGCCATTTCTACAGTGCGGGGACAGGCTTCGGTGGCTACTAAACCGCTATCCAGGCAAATGTTTACGATATTTACTCCGGGCGGACGTTCAAAATCTTCATCAGGAGCGCTAACAGATGCATCCCGAATGAAGTTAGCCCATATAGGACCTGCTATTGCTCCTCCGGGCAAATTTACATTTTTATTTAAATCATAACCTACCCATACCGAACAACATAAACGGGGCGTAAATCCAGTAAACCATGCGTCCTGAAACTCATCCGTAGTTCCGGTTTTGCCGGCTGCGTTTCGTCCTACTATCTGTTTTAAATGGGACCCTGTTCCCCCCGACTCCAACACCCCTTTGAGCATATCACATATTATATAAGCATTTTCTTCATTAATAACCGATTTTTGCGAAATACGATTCTCTTCCAGGATTTTACCTTTTTTATCAGTTATTTTTAGTATATAAATCGGTTTACTGTATACTCCCTGATTAGCAAACGTTGCATAGGCTGCCGCCATTTCAATGGGTTTAACTGCTATTGGCCCCAGTGGTAAGGATAATACCGGGCTCAAATCAGGAAAACCAAACCTTTCTATATATTTTGCGGTTTTTTCAGGTCCCAGTATATCATTTACCTGTACTGCCACCACATTATCGGAACGCATGACAGCTTCTTTTAGAGTAAAGGGGCGCCAGTGATAAGGTTTATTTCCGTAATCAGTGGGACGGTAGACCTGGCCATTACTTAATTTGTAGCTAACTTCCTCACACATTATACTATCAGCAGCAGTAAAGCCCCGGTCTATGGCCAGGGAATACATAAAAGGTTTAAAAGTCGACCCGGGTTGACGCAGGGAATATACCCGGTTATAGGGTGAACGGCTAAAATTGCGTCCCCCTACCATAGCTCTTAAGTGTCCGTTTCGTACGTCCAACGCTACCAGAGCTACCTGTAAATCTTTATCATAACCTTTAAGGCCAGTTTCCACGGCCTGGTTGGCAGACTGTTGCATATCCAAATCAAGAGTAGTATAGACCCGCAGGCCACCTTGATAAACCATGCGCTCCCCATATTTGTCTATCAGATAATCCTTTACCAAAGCAGTGAAATAGGGGGCCTCACCAGCTACAGAGGCATTACGGGTGTATTCCATTCTTTCCTGTAGAGCCACCTCTTGTTGTTTTGAATTTATTTTACCCTCTTCTAGCATGCGCTGTAAAACAACGGCTTGTCGTTTTTTAGCAGCTTCAGGATGCAGATAGGGATTATAATTGCCAGGTGAATTAGGTAAACCAGCTAGCAAAGCACACTGAGCCAGACTTAACTGGTCAGCGCTGCAGGCAAAAAAGGTTCGGGCCGCTACCTCTACGCCATAAGCACCTTCGCCAAAATAAATAGTATTGCAATACATAGTAAGTATTTCGTCTTTGCTATATTTTCGTTCTAGCTGAATAGCATAGGCCAGTTCTTTAATCTTGCGGACCAAGGTTTTCTCATTACTGAGAAAGAGGTTTTTGGCGGTTTGCTGGGTTATAGTGCTCCCACCGGCCATTATTTTCCTGTACTTGATATTAGTAATCAGGGCTCGGGCTATACCAACGGGATCCACACCCGGATGGCGGTAAAAGTTTTTGTCTTCTACGGCAATAATAGCATTTACAAAGTCTTGCGGGATTTGTTCGCGTTTAAGGTTTATCTGGTTTTCCCGGGTAAGCCCATTAATCACTTCACCATTAATATCCAAAACTATCGAAGCTTCAGGTAATTCGATATTTGGCAAATTCCAGGTAAAAGCGCAATTACCTATCCCCAGTAAAACTATTATAATTAACAGGCACAGCTTGCGGTACATAATTCACCTCCTACTGCCTAAATTACCCAATTGCCTGATAATTAATCATTATTTTTTATTCTGAAGCTCTTTCTGCTCATATACTGGGCTCTAAAATAATAAAAGGTCAAGCTTTTTTATTAAAGCCTGACCTTCTTATCGTTATTACTAAGAGTACTTTACACAAATATCACTAATTAGTTGGCCTATTTCGTCGACATAGTCCTGAGCCATTTCTATGTGCTCATAAACTTCCCGCCATTTTATAATAGCCACCGGGTCTTTAACATTATCAAATAAATAAGCCAAACCGTTGCGATAGAGACTATCCTGTTTACGTTCCAATTTATTAATCTCCTCGCAACATCGCAGAATTTCTTTTTTGTTTTTTTCCAGTGATTTCAGTAGATTAAGAGCCTTTTCCTGAAGCTTGAGAGCCTGACATAAAACATCCACCATTTCCTTTACCAGATCATCCGGTTCTCCGGTCTTATATAATATCATACGATCTATGATACCAGTTATATAATCCAGCGTAGTTGCCAGTTTTTGCGCCAGTTGGAAAGCATCTTCTCTATCAAAGGGAAGTATAAAACTGGTATTCAACCTGCGTACCAATTCCTGAATAATGCGGTCACCCTCGTGTTCCATAGCCGTTAGTTTGGCCATTTTTATGTCCAGGTCTTTGTAATCATAGACCACATTCTGGAGAATGTCGCCCCCCCTTATTACTACCCGGGCACTTTCGTTTAAAAGCATAAACAGCTCTTCATCTTTTCTACCGAACAACCGCATCTTTCTCCCCCTCCAGGCCTTTCAACTGCTTTATAAAAACCTGCTAGCTATCTATCTTATACTATAGGTACAATTATATCAAGATTTTTACAGAGCGCGCAGGTAATCGGGACGGAGATAACGCCGGTCATTTTTGCTAATAATGCTATTAATCAGATCCAGCATTTTCTGTTTATCCTCGGGTAGCCGACCTTTTACGGGTAGATAATTGGAGGCATGGTTACTACGAAACTCGGTCCCTTCTACTTCTAAATGTTGTATCATAATCCGCATTTCATCCAAAATCTCAAACGGACCTGGTAGCTCAAATTCTTTTCTCTCCATCCGCCGATATAATGCGGTTCCTGGCACCAACATAAGGGTTAAAGCACCAATATAATCCGGGTTTATTTCATTGCATATCTCTGCTGTTTTAATAGCATGATCTACCGCCTCTGGAACTCTCCCCGCCAGGCCCAATAATACCGTAACCGATAATAAAATACCAGCTTGCCTTATCCTTTTACCCGCTTCCACCATTCCCTCATAAGTAACCCCTTTACGGATATCTTTAATTAACCTGGGGTCACCTGTTTCAACTCCTAGATAAGCAATAGTTAAACCAGCTGCTTTCAGGGCTGTAAGCTCGGATAATTCCTTTTTCAAAATACTATCCGGACCGGCATAAATACCCACATGCCGTAGGCTAGGAAAGGTTTTGTACAGTCTGTCCAATATTTCTAAAAGGTCACTGGTGTCCATAGCCAGAGCATCGCCATCGGCCAAAAACACCTTTTCCAGATCACCGTAATAACGACCAGCCATGCGAATATCTGTCATTATTTCTTCCAGTGGTCTTACTCGATATTTTTTATCTTTATACATAGCACAAAAAGTACAACGATTGTGAGTACATCCCACCGTACATTGCAAAATGTAACTTCTGGCTTCGCTGGGAGGCCGAAAAATATTACCTTCATACCTCATGAGTTAAAACCTCCTTTATTGTCTTATAGTTTATACAAAATAAAAGTTTTTGTGAAATAATTACTTTTTTAAAATTATAATCTAGCCATATTTATTGAGCATCAGTACCACAATAATATCAGGTGCGAGTTTTGTTTTCTATTGTTTTGAGGGGGTTTTTTTAATGGCGAGGAACAAAGGCCTTATGTCCGAGCAACTCAAGTATGAAATCGCCCGGGAACTTGGCGTAGACCACATTGTAGCTACCGAAGGCTGGGGCGGTGTAAGCTCAAGGGACTGCGGTAAAATGGTAGCCAAAGCTATTGAAATGGCAGAACGAAACCTTGCCCAGCAGAATATGAAATAACTCGCATCTTTCGGGGGGTTAAACCCCCCCGAATTATTTAAAGTTAATTCTCAATTCTCAATTCTGATTCCACTGCAAAAAGTAATAATTATTCATTCGAATGAATAATTAGACGCGGAAACCGCGGAATCATTTGGAACTACGCGGACTTATTTAAGGTC
>DUMX01000333.1 GCA_012839665.1 Gelria sp. | reverse complement strand
GGGTAAATTAGAGTTTAGCGTTGACTACTAATACAACTTAAGTGCCTGGCACCTTTAATTAATTAACTTTATAATTTCCGTTGCAACTTGTTCCGGGCTTTTGCCGCTGGTGCTGACCTGGTAGTCAGCCTGTGCGTATAAGCTTTCTCGGGCCTTGAGCATTTCTTCTATGTCCTCCAGGTCCATTCCTTTTCGTAACAAGGGACGGGTGCCCTTTTTGCGGTTTACCCTATGATATATGTCATTGGGCGCAGCTTTTAAACAGATAATAATCCCATTTTGGCTTAATCTCTCCATATTAACCGGGTCCAGTACTACCCCTCCACCGGCAGCGATAACCAGTCCAGCTTCCCTTGCCAACTTTTGGGCCATTAATTTTTCCTCGGAGCGAAACCTGATTTCACCATAGCGTTTAAAAATCTCACTCACCGTCATGCCTACAATCCGTTCAATCTCCCGATCCATATCAACAAATTTTCGTTTAAGCCTCCCGGCCACCTTCGACCCTACCGTACTTTTACCGGTACCCATAAAACCAATAAGTACTATATTTTTTTCCATTTCCACACCTTACCTAAATATTCCCGATAACTGCTGCAGGCTTCCTCTGCCTGATCCATACTTGCTCCTCCGAACTGCTCCCGAAAAACCTTGGCCAATGCAAAAGCCAGCATAGCCTCACCTACTACTGCTGCTGCCGGCACTGCACATATATCCGACCTTTCCACCTGGGCTTTCTCTTCCTCCCAGTTCACGGTATTAACACTAACCAGGGGTTTGTAAAGTGTAGGAATAGGTTTCATATAGGCCCGAACCCAAATAGTCTCTCCATTGCTCATACCACCTTCTATGCCTCCTGCCCGGTTGCTGTCCCGGTACAACCCTACTTCCTCCTGATAGCGTATTTGGTCGTGCACTCTCGATCCAAATTCACCGGCATTAGCTATACCATCACCTATTTCCACGGCTTTGATAGCCGGTATGCTCATTAAAGCCGCTGCTATCTGACCATCCAGTTTACACTCCCAGCTTACATGGCTGCCCAGCCCGGGATAAACCCCAATGGCTCCAACTTCAAAACTTCCTCCCAGGGATTCGCCTTCCCTTTTCGCCTTTTCAATCAGCTTAATCATCTCTCCTTCACTCCCTTTATCAGGGCAGCGTAAAGGGGAATCTTCTACCTGAGCGCAAAACTCTTCCAGGTTGTTTTTTTCTATAGTCGTTCCCACTTTTACTGAACCAATTGACCTTACATAACTGTATATTAATATGCCAAACTGCTTTAAAAATGTTTTGAAAAAAGCCCCCGCCGCTACCCGGGAAGCAGTTTCCCGGGCACTGGCTCTTTCCAGAACATTGCGCATATCGGGGTGATGGTATTTCATGGCTCCGGGCAAATCAGCATGACCGGGACGCGGCCTGCTTAACACCCTGTCGTTAATGCGGGAACAGGTGCCGCTATTCATAATGTCCTGCCAGTTCTCATAATCCTGATTACGGATAAGAAAACTGATGGGGCTGCCCAGGGTTTTTCCGTCCCTGACCCCGGCAAATATTTCTATTTCATCAGTTTCAATCTGCATGCGTCCGCCCCGTCCGTAACCTTTTTGGCGCCGTGCTAATTCGCGGTTAATATATTCTTCATCCACCGGCAGGCCGGAAGGCAATCCTTCTATTATGGTTATTAATCCCTTGCCATGAGACTCTCCGGAAGTAGTAAATCTCAGCATTACCTCACCCTATTTCTTTTTAATATATCCGCCCTGGAAAAATTTGGGCTCCATTAAAACAATAAAGGCATCCGGCGCCTTTTCCGCTATTTCGTCAGCAATTGTTCCTGCCAGGCTCCGTTTGGCAAAAATATTCATTACCAGCTTGGGACCTGCTTTACCGCTGGCCTCCCAACAGGTTACGGCCACTCCTTCATCACGCAGTTCCTCTACTATATATTCTTCATCATGGTCGATAGTAACCTGGATACCACGATAGCCCAGAGCCAGTTTTTCCTCAATCCAGGTTCCTACCAGAATACCCAGGGCAAAACCGGTACAAAAGACCATTAATTTAACCGGGTCATCCAGGGCTCCAACTACCATACCCAAAGCCACCGTGTAAACCAAAATCTCGAAAAAACCAATTATAGCAGCCGGTATTTTATCTCCCCGTATAACCAGAATCATACGGATAGTTCCCAGGGAAACGTCTATAATTCGTGCCATAAATATAAAAAGCAGCTGAAATATCATAGTCCTCCCTCCCTAATGTTCTTGAATCCTAACCCGTCCTGCACAAGGGTTTACCACTACCGAAATACTTTTTCCATACTTATTTTTCAAGGTTATATAACCTGCCTGCGGTGTAACTGCACCCGAAGGGGTGAAACCACATATCGGGTAACCACTAAATTTTTCAAAGGTGGGCGTCCCAGAAAATATTATGTTGGGGCTTAAGGTATAAGTAGTTTGTTTCTTACCAATTTTTATATAACAGTTTAAATTAGGTTTAAACATTACTGTCTGATTGTGTCCGCTAATAATAGCTTCCTGACGGGTAGAACGTAAAACCCAGGCTAACTGGCGGGCATCAGTTTTAAGCTTATAATCCTCTATTACCCGGTCAAAACGAGGCAGGCTGATAGTTCCTATTATTACTATAATAGCCAGAACCATTATTATTTCGATCAGGGTAACTCCTGATTTATGCCAGTTCACGCCGCAGCACCTCTTTCATCGGCTGCAGTAGTGGTTTTATGCCCAGCCATATTTCCAGGCTTAAAGCGGCCTGGTGTACGAACATGGATAAGCCATTTATAGTCTTTAACCCCCGGGCTTGCCCCATAGCCAGGAAACGAGTATGCAAAGGGTTATAAATAATATCGCAAACTACGGCCCCGGGCTGCAGCATATCCAGAGCAGCAACCGGGGACTCATCAATCGCAGGATACATCCCTACCGGAGTACAGTTTATAATAATATTGCACAGGCTGGCCAATTCGGTAAATTTTTCCGTACTCATAAGGTAAGCTGCAGCAGATATATGGGATAACGCCAGGGAATCTGCCAGAGCCTCAGCCCGGGGCAGGTTAATATCGATGAAGTCTAATTGTGATATCCCTTCTGCAGCCAAAGAAACAGCCAATGAGCGGGCAGCTCCCCCGGCACCAATAAATAATGCCCGTCCCTGCAGGGGGACCTCTGCTTCCTGCAGGGATGCAATAAATCCCGCCCCATCAGTGTTATAACCCCGCAGACGGCCGTTTTCATTGCTAATAACATTAACTGCCCCGCAAGCGGCAGCCGCAGGGGAAATATCGTCCAGATAAGGGATTACAGCTTCCTTATGCGGTATAGTTACATTAACTCCCCTAAAATTTAAACCACGAATAGCATTTACCGCATCTTTTAGACGTTCTCTCGGAATAGCAAAAGGCAGATAAATATAGTTATAGCCCATTTCCTGCAGGATATAATTATGCAAAAGTGGGGATAAACTATGGGCAACCGGGTTCCCGAACAAACCCAGGTATTGTGTGTCCGTATTTATACGCATCTATACCAGTCCCTTATAAATCAGGCGCATAGAAACCGTATGCGCTAAGTACTATTTTCTCATATTTCGGGAAATTTTCCCGCTTTTATTTTCCGGCGCAGGCGGCGTAAAACAAAAAACTCCATACTCCGGGATATTTTGGTTCCCATAAACTCCCTCCGGGCTATTGGTTTAACCAGTATAGTAAATAATCCGGCACGGTTTCCACCCCATATATCAGTAAATATCTGGTCACCTATAACCGCAGTTTCTTCTGGACCAGCCTCCATAATGGACATAGCCCGGTAATATCCTCCCCGGCGCGGTTTTTGCGCCCGATATACATAAGGTATATCCAGGCTTTGTGCTACCGCCAACACTCTCTGTTCCCCATTATTAGATAGAATGCAGGCTTTGAAACCTTCTTGCTTAATCATCGTAAACCATTGGCTTACTTCTTCTTTAATTTCATTGCTGTTCCATTCAGTAACTGTATTATCTAAATCTAAAATAAAAGCATTTATATTTAATTTCTGTAATTGTTTCAGGGGTATATCAAGGATAGAGTCGACATATATTCGAGGGTAAAGAAAACTAAATGTACTCACCTCCCAGACCCTGGTTGACTGCGGTGTTTATCACAATATTATAGGTGGGATTATCCGGACAATCAAGCATAGCCCGGATAAATATAATTAAAACTGCAACCAGGTCGTTCAGTTCCTCATCTTTTACTATATAGGCTAAATGTGCGGTGGAGCCTTAAGGAATGAGCTGAGCCTCATAAGAAAAGCGGAAAAGATAGGGGCAAAATCGTGGGGCTGCTTTTACGGATACGTTCCTACGGTTAATTGTCAAGTATCCTTTTCAGGAAAATGCGGGTTCTTTCATTTTTCGGATTATTAAATATGACATCAGGAGTGTCCTCTTCGGCAATGATGCCTCCGTCCATAAACACCACCCGGTGAGCTACATCCCGGGCAAATGACATTTCATGAGTAACCACCAGCATGGTAAGTCCACTCCCGGCCAGGCTCTTCATTACCTTGAGCACTTCACCTACCATCTCCGGGTCCAAGGCGCTGGTAGGTTCATCAAATAGCAGTGCCTCCGGTTCCATTGACAGGGCCCGGGCAATGGCCACTCGCTGCTTCTGGCCACCTGATATTTGATGGGGCCTGGCATCGATAAATCCGGACATACCCACCAGTTCCAGATATTCCATGGCCGTTTTCTTCGCCTCCTGGAGGTTTCGTTTCAATACCTTAATCTGGCCGACCGTGCAGTTTTCCAACACACTTAAATTATTGAACAGATTAAACTGCTGAAAAACCATGCCCATTTTGGCGCGGTAGACGGCGTTACTCATATCATGCTCCAAAATATTCTGGCCATGATATAAAATTTCCCCGCTGGTCGGCTGCTCCAGGAGATTTAAGCAACGTAAAAGGGTGGATTTTCCTGAACCACTGGAACCAATTATACAAACAACTTCTCCCTTGCTTACCGAAAAGTTAATGTCTTTTAAAACTTCGTTTTCTCCGAAAAATTTCTGTAGATGACAAACTTCAATAATTTTTTCCAAAAACTAAACTTACCTCCCATGCTTTACGGAAAATACCCTGCAAACTTAATAACATTTGTAATAAACGAAAAGTAAAATATAGAGAATGCGAAGCATTCTTAATTCTTAATTCTCAATTATCTATTGCCTGCCTACTATCTTAATTTCTGCCTCGGGAACAGTTTGCGACCCATGAATAGTATAGACATCAGGACCTTCCAGGCGTTTCTCAAAATACCTGAGTATGCGGGTAACGGTAAATGTCATTACCAGGTATACCAAACAGGTGATTAAAAAGACCTCGAAATAGCGGTAGTTATTACCAGCCGCCGACTTGGACTGGAAGAAAAGCTCTGTAACTCCGATAACATTAAGCACAGAAGTATCTTTAATATTGATAACAAATTCATTGCTTAAGGCCGGCAGAATATTGCGAATAGCCTGGGGCAAAACGATATAGGCCATAGTTTGAGCATGAGTCATGCCAATGGCATGAGCCGCTTCAAACTGACCTTTATCTATGGAAATAATACCGCCGCGGACAATCTCCGCCATGTAAGCCCCGGTATTTATAGAAACTATAAAAATACCGGCAACAAAGGTAGTCAGATGAATACCCCAGATCATGGCTACCCCATAGAAAACAACCATGGCCTGTACAATCATGGGGGTACCCCGGAATACCTCTATATAAATGAGTAATAAAACATTAACTACCTTATAAACTGCCCTTTTCAATATATGGGTATTATTATCGATGGGAATGGTGCGGATTATACCAATTAAAATACCTATAGTAAAGCCAATAATCGTACCCGTTAAGGAAATTATGAGGGTAACCTCGGCCCCCCTTAAAAAGAGGGGCCAGTAATTTTGGATAATATAAATTACCCATTGAAAAAAACTACTGTTTGCGTCCACCACCATAAATTAAATACACTCCTGTTTATACTGCTATGTTTATTGAGCGGCTGGCTGATTTAAGACGGCCTGATTCATTAATTCAATTCTTTCTTCCTGCGATATTCCCGCTAAAATCTCGTTTATCTGTTCGGCCAACTCGGTGTTGCCTTTCTTAAGTCCAACCGCAATAGCGACATCATCAGGAGTATATTTGAAACCCTGACCCTCAGCAAACTCGGCCATGCCAAACTTAGCATTGGCGGTGGTGGCGGAAATAGCTTCC
>DUMX01000332.1 GCA_012839665.1 Gelria sp. | reverse complement strand
TGCCGTTCCGTCATGTTGTCGTAATACCGGTGCAACTATTTTCATCGGTGGTTGCGTCCTCGGGGCATGGGGGGTAATAAGAAAATAGCTGTAGTGGCTAATAAGATAAAAGGACTTACGGGGAAAACGGGCGTTTCCCCTTTTAATTGATAAGTTTCTTTCTTTTCATTTTTGGGTTAAGGCGTCAGGGGCTTTGGTAGGAAGATTTTTCCCTTACCCCTCACCCTTCACTATAATAACATTGGGGGAATGGATATGGCATATAAGGATTTGCATGAGTTTATAGACCAATTAGAACAAGAAGGTGAATTAAAAAGAATTACTGTAGAAGTAGATCCGGAGCTGGAAATAACTGAGATTACTGACCGGGTAAGCAAAAGTTGTGGTCCGGCTTTATTGTTTGAAAATGTAAAGGGTTCAGATATGCCAGTTCTTATTAATGCTTATGGCAGTGAGAAACGTATGAGTATGAGCCTGGGGGTAAACAAACTGGATGATATTGCCCGGGATATTATAGACATAATGGAGATCGCTGATAATGTACCTCGTTCCCTATTAGATAAAGTAAAAATATTGCCTCGTTTGGCCGAAATTTCATCTTTTATGCCTCGGATAGTTAAAAGCGGAATTTGTCAGGAGGTAGTAGATAATAAACCTTCTTTGGATAAGTTGCCAGTTTTAAAATGCTGGCCTGGTGATGGGGGGAAGTTTATAACTTTACCTCAAGTTTACAGTAAAAATCCAGAAAACGGCAAAAGGAATGTGGGTATGTACCGGTTGCAGGTTTTTGATGGTCAAACTACTGGTATGCACTGGCATATGCATCATGATGGTGCTTCCAATTACCGCAAAAACTGTGACCGGGGACAGCCAACTGAGGTAGCGGTAGCCCTGGGCGGTGACCCGGCTATTACTTATGCTGCCACTGCTCCTTTGCCCCCGGATATTGACGAGCTTATTTTTGCCGGCTTTTTACGTAAGCAGCCGGTTGATTTGGTGCGCTGTAAAACTATAGATTTAGAGGTACCAGCTGATGCTGAAATAGTAATTGAAGGTTATGTAGACCCGGAGGAAAGAAGGATTGAGGGACCTTTTGGTGACCATACTGGTTATTATTCTCTGGCTGATGAGTATCCGGTTTTTCATGTTAAGTGTATAACCCATCGCAAAAACCCTATATACCCTACTACAATAGTAGGGAAACCACCACAGGAGGATTGTTACCTGGCCCTGGCCACTGAGCGTATTTTCTTGCCTTTACTCAAATTCCAGCTACCGGAAGTGGTCGATATGCATTTACCTATGGAAGGTGTTTTCCATAACTGTGTTATAGTTTCTATTCGCAAATCTTTTCCCGGTCATGCCCGTAAGGTAATGAGCTCTTTG
The DNA here is from genome assembly GCA_012839665.1 of Gelria sp. Classification (GTDB taxonomy): domain Bacteria; phylum Bacillota; class Syntrophomonadia; order Syntrophomonadales; family Syntrophomonadaceae; genus UBA4844. The sequence goes on along the minus strand of DUMX01000332.1, from coordinate 165 downwards.
TGGGGAATGGGGCAAATGATGTTTGCCAAGTTTATTGTAGTGGTTGACGAAGATGTTAATGTGCAAAATCTTTCCGAGGTAATGTGGAAGGTCTTTAATAATGTTGACCCCCGTCGGGATACCATGATTACAGAAGGTCCGTTGGATGTATTAGACCATTCTGCT
>DUMX01000331.1 GCA_012839665.1 Gelria sp. | reverse complement strand
TGGGGCGCAAAACATATAATATCATGCCCCTGTTTCTATGTCAAGCATTCAACAGGTCAAGTTATGAGAAAATGAATAATTTAATTATTCTTGTAACATTAAAGGATATAGGGAATCTTTTTCTCCACTAAAGTTTAGATATGTTTTTGGTACTTCACCAACAATAATCGTTTCTGCAAGTGGAATTAAAGTTGATACGCGAATGGTTTCATCCAGATAGGGAACTGCAATTTTTATATTACTATCAATCTTAAAATATATAAGGTGCCTGGTTTGATTAACTCCTGCCTGGTCGAATTTGTTTAAAATATTTACCTTGACTTCACCTGCTGGAATTATTTTTACTTTAAATTTCGGTCCATAACCGGCTATAAATGCAGGACCTAGTAGCTGTCCTGCCGGTATCCTTATATTATTTTCCCGCATATGTGCAGTTACTTCGGTTACTTCCATTACAGTCTGGGTCATGATTTTATTCAACATGATAGTATTAGGTTGGATCATTACTATCCTACCCTGGTCGTCTTTATGAACGGCAATTAAGTCCTGATATTCTACATCATTAACTACCCTCTCGTTGACAATACGATTAATGGCCATAGTTTCACTTAGCTGGGCTTTTGATTTGGCTAATTGTAGTACACTGGATTTGATTCTTACATCTATTATTATAGTAATTATAAAAACAACAATTATTATTGTAACTAGAAGCCAGCGTTTTTTATGACCCAACATCTTATCCCCTCCGTATACAAATATATGAGAAGTAGATATATTTGGTGCAGCATTTTTTTGAAAAAGCGCCTTCAGTGCCATAATATTGTTATAGACTATTGTATGGGTGTTTATTTAGATAGGAGTGAGTGGTAGTGGAGAAAGTAAGGGTACGTTTTGCTCCCAGTCCGACTGGTAGTTTGCATATTGGTGGAGCGCGGACTGCTCTTTTTAACTGGTTGTTTGCCCGTAAGCATAACGGGACGTTTGTTCTGCGCCTGGAAGATACGGATTTGTTGCGCTCCAGTACAGAGGCTTCGTTGGGTATTATTGAGGGTCTGCAATGGTTGGGGTTGGACTGGGATGAAGGACCAGATAAGGGGGGCAGTTTTGGCCCCTACCGTCAGAGTGAACGTTTACCTATTTATAATAAATATTTGGATAAACTAATAGCTAATAATATGGCTTATTATTGTTTTTGCAGTAGCGAGGAGTTGCAGCAGGAAAAGGAATTAGCCCGAAACCAGAAGCGGGATTATAAATATAGCGGCCGCTGCAAGCAGCTTTCTGCGGATGAAATACAGGAACGGCTGAAACAAGGTTTACATCCGGTTATAAGGCTTAAAGTTCCGAACAGCGGAACTACTGTAGTTTATGACCTGATCCGGGGCAATGTAGAGTTTAGTAATGCTCTGCTGGATGATTTTATTATTGCTAAATCAGATGGCTGGCCTACCTACAACTTCGCCGTAGTGGTAGATGATGCCAGTATGGAGATTACGCACGTTATCAGGGCAGAAGAACATCTGTCTAACACCCCTAAACAATTGTTAATATATGAAGCACTTGGTCTTAAGCCGCCAAGTTTTGCTCACGCCTCTATGATTTTGGCTCCTGACCGAAGGAAGCTCTCTAAACGTCATGGAGCCACATCCGTACAAGAATTCAGAGATGAAGGATATTTGCCAGAGGCTCTTTTAAATTATCTGGCGCTGTTGGGCTGGTCTAGCGGTGAAGACCGGGATTTATGGTCTCTGGATGAACTGATACAGGAATTTAGTTTGAATAATATATCACGCTCTCCGGCTGTTTATGATATTGAAAAGCTTACTTGGATGAACGGTCATTATCTGGGCAATAGTAATGCCGAACGGTTACTAAACTTGGTTAGCACCCAGGGTGAGATGCCTAAATATTTAGCAGAATATCCACGTGAATACCTGCTTCAGGCATTGGATCTGGTTGGCAATAGGGCAAAAACTTTAAATGAAATTCCAACGGCCATACAGTATTTCTGTGAAGATGTTGATAGTTATGATGCTAAAGGTGTGGCCAAGCATTTTAAAAAGGAAAATGCCGTAGACATTCTAAATGCGGTGATAGATATAGTGGAAAACTGTCCTCAATTTGAAGCAGCCGACATCGAGGCTTTGCTACGCCAGCAGGCGGAAACTATGCAACTAAAAGCGGCGGCACTCATACATCCAACCCGACTGGCCTTAAGTGGGCGCACTAATACTCCGGGGCTTTTTGAAGTGATGGAGATTCTGGGCCGGGAACGATGTTTGCAGAGGTTGAAAAAAGCGGTTGTGTATGTTCAAGGGTAGTACTTTTTGGGGATAATCATGCTCTGGTTGGTTAAAGCTATAGCTAATAAGCTTTTGGGGCCTGGGTGGGTGCAAACAACCTTTGACATTACCTTCACCCTGTATTATAATAATTTTCGCACGGGTATATTTACCCTTGATACTGCCGGTTGGTGTAATGGTAGCACAACTGACTCTGGATCAGTTCGTCAGGGTTCGAATCCTTGACCGGCAGCCATACAATATGGCCCCATCGTCTAGTGGCCTAGGATGCCGCCCTCTCACGGCGGAGACAGGGGTTCGACTCCCCTTGGGGCTACCAAAAATTACCACTCAATATGAGTGGTTTTTTGTTTTTTTAGAACCGATAAGTCTTTTCCAGACCCGCTTTTAAACTATTGCGGGGCTGCCAGCATAACTGGCTTCTGGCTACACTATTATCCAGCACACTATGTAAAATATCACCTTCACGCCAGGGTTGATAACCGGGTTTTGTTAAACATCCGTAAATGTTCTTCAAAAATTCATAAACCTGGTTAACGGAAACTGCTCTGCCGGTACTAATATTTAAGGTCCGGTTATCCCCCATATAAAGCGCTTTACAACAGGCTGACACAACGTCACCTACATAAATAAAATCCCGAGTCTGTTCCCCGTCTCCGAAAATAACGGGGGTTTCTCCCTGTGAAAACCTGGCATTAAACTGGGCAATTACTCCACCTTCGCCAGTGCCCATTTGGCGTGGCCCATAAACATTAGAAAACCTTAGTATGCAATATCTTAATCCAAACGTTGCAGCAAACATTCTTATATAGGATTCTGCGGTATATTTGGATAAACCGTAAAAAGAGAGCGGAGTAGCCGGATGTTTTTCATCAATCGGTAAATATTTAGGGTTACCATAAATAGCTGCACTGGAAGCAAAAACAATTTTCCTGATGTTATGTTTTACCGCACAAGTTAACAGCTTGAGCGTGCCCATAATATTGCTGTAAGCATCGAGGCCTGGTTCCTGTTGGGAAAATCCTACATTTATCTGGGCGGCAAGGTGGTAGATGAACTGTGGCTTTTCCGCTGCAAATACCCGTTCTATATTGTCATCATAAAGGTTGCGATGATAAAAACGCACTTGTGGATTTATGTTCTCAATTTTACCTGAACTAAGGTCATCAATAATTACTATATCATGCCCATAATTCAAGAGCTGATCACTTAAATGAGAACCTATAAAACCCGCTCCTCCGGTTACCAAAATCTTTATAAAAAATCCCCCTTGCCCTTGCTCTTTACCTTTATCTATATGATTAAATCATCCTCCCGGTGACCAAAAAGTAACCGCCTCAGCTGTTAATGTATAAACTAAAGTAAGCCTTTTTTCAAAAGGTAAAACGAAGGAAGGTGAGACTATGGTAGTTATCAGATATAAATCAGGTTTAAGGTTAAACCGGCATCTGTTACCGGAAACGAATACAGCTAGAGCCCCATCAAATATGAATTTTAGCGGTATTAAAATTCGTTCTGGAAAGAATGAAATAATACTGGACCCGAAAAGGTTGGATCGAATCCAGGAGCGCCAGCAGCTAGAGGCTGCGGTCAAGCCAGTTGACGAAATTGCCCCCCAGATATTAAGGGCACTTAGAGACAAACGTGGTTTTTCTGTTATTCGCCTGGGTGATGCTGAAATTCTTACCCTGGCTCAAGATACGGTATTTACGACCAGGGTTAATGTACCAGCCTGGGGAAATTTAATGGCTGAGCTCTGCCATGATCCTTTGTTAGGAACAGGGGATAACAATGAAGTGCTGCGCTGGCGGGATATGATGCATATGTCCGGAATCCATTATCCTGATTTAAATGCCCGTGACCTTTTAATCCAGGCGGTAAAAACAGCAGACATTGTTGGTATACCGGTAAGAAACCGCCCGGGACGTTCCCATGCTCACCTGAAAATATTGGAAGGCTTTCAAACCGTTTTACTGGAAATATTCAAGACATTAAATCTAAATTATAGTAACATGCAATTGGCTGATTCTGCCCTGCATTATCTACTTTTTAGTACGGGGTGGTTGCATAAAATACTTTTCCCCGGAAAATATCCACAAATATGCAGGCAGTATTCTTTTCCTGAGGGTTATAAATCTAAGATTCTGTTGGTGGGAAATAGAGCGGGAGAATTGGCGGACGTAATGGCTCCACATGGAATCCGCATAAGTGGAATTATTAAACCAGTTAATATGAGTAACATTAATGATACTATGGCCGCCATTTCCAATCATTCTTTTGATATTGCTTTAATTGGTGCCGGAGTAGCAGCCAAAATACTATGCTCATCTACTGCCACCAGCATGAACCGGGTAACTATAGATGCCGGGCATTTATTCGATTTGCTAATTGATGACTATCGTCATCTTAAATACCAGGTAGCCCGTATCCCCTACGAATGGATGCTATAGAACCGCCGGATTAACTTGCTGCTGACATTGCCAGGATGTACAATAGAGAATGCGTGTATAAATTAAGCAACTGGAGTGATAGTAATGCGGACCCTGGTAGCTACAACCCTGGCCAATGCCAAGGGTAAAGATATTTATTGTGCGGCCAGAAAAGTTAGCGAACAGCAGATATCTATTATTCGTAATACCAGCAGACAGGAGTTGGAAGAGCTGGGTTTTACATTTATTAAACTACTCTCCCTGGATTATCCTAATGTTAGAGGCTACGCTATCTTTTTCGAAGGCCATTTGGACGAAATGGGGCGGATATTGAAAAATAATATTAAATAAACCCGGGATTTTGAACCGGGTTTATCCTTATTTAAGCAGTAATTTGATAAATTTTCTCTTGCCCACCTGTATTACCATTTCATTTTTGGCTTCAATATTTTCAACCAGGCATTTTTCCCCATCCAGTCTAACCGCACCCTGTTTTATCATGCGCCGCCCATCACTGGTGGAATCAACCATGCCCTGTTCCAATAGGAATTTAGGTAACCATAATTCCTTTTCAGTCACCATAGTTTCAGGAATGTCTTCCGGTATATCACCCTTGGAAAATACTAATTGAAATCTTTCCTGAGCCTTAAGGGCCTCTTCTTCATTATGATAGATAGTAATGATTTCCCGGGCCAAGCGCGCTTTGGCATCCCGGGGATTAAGTGTACCTTCTTGCATGCCTTTTTCCATCTTATCTATTTCGGCCTGCGGTACCTGGGTTACCAATTCGAAATAACGTATAATCAATTCATCAGGAATAGACATGGTTTTACCAAACATTTCATAAGCGTCTTCATTAACACCTATGTAGTTCCCCAAGCTTTTGCTCATCTTTTGGACCCCATCAGTACCCTCAAGAATAGGCATAGTCAGGGTCACCTGCGGTTCCAGACCATATTCCTTGAGCAGGTTCCTCCCTACCAGCAGGTTAAACTTCTGGTCAGTACCTCCGAGCTCTACGTCCGCCTCTAATACTACTGAATCGTAACCCTGCATTAACGGATACATAAATTCGTGTATCCCAATCGGCAGACCCTCTTTATAGCGGTTATCAAAATCGTCTCGTTCCAGCATACGGGCTACAGTATATTTCCCGGCCAAATTTAGAATATCTTCCAGGGTTAGTGGCATCAACCACTTACTATTGAAATGGATTATAGTTTTTTTCGCATCCAGGACTTTAAAAATTTGTTCTTGATAAGTGGAAGCATTAATCTGGATTTCTTTTTCGCTCAGCTGTTTACGAGTCTCTGATTTGCCACTGGGGTCGCCGATACGGGCAGTAAAATCGCCGATAATGAGATGAACTTCATGACCTAAATCCTGAAACTGGCGTAATTTATTAAGTACCACTGTATGTCCCAGGTGAATATCAGGAGCTGTAGGATCCAGTCCCAACTTTACCTTGAGAGGGCGCTTTTCCTTAATTGACTTCTTAAGTTTCCGTTTAAGTTCTTCTTCCGGAATTATCTCGGCTACACCACGGCGAATAATTTGGACCTGCTCGTTTACCCTTATATCCAAGTTTTTACCCACTCGATAACCTCCTTGCTTAAAAAATAATAGCACATGCTTGAAAGTGTGTGCAATAATTAGAGCTATAAAGGCATATATACTATTGAAACTGCTGTAAGCAGGAAAAGGACACAAGTATGTCAAATAACTAAAGATACTTTATCCAGGAGGCTAAAATTTTATATGGTAACAGATAAACCAAATTCGGAAAAACCCAAAAATACCAAAAAAATTATCCTATCCGTACTGTTAGTTTTTATTTTTATATTTACAGGTAGTGCCCTGGGTGTAGTTATTTATGCTGCCAGCAATCTCCCGGTTTGGGATCCACAACAGCTGTCCGGAGCCAAAACGACATTGCTTTATGATGACCAGGAACAATTAGTAGCCCGGCTTCATGCCGAGGAAAATCGTACTGAAGTTAAGTTGGACAAAGTACCACAGGACCTTATTAATGCCTTTATTGCCACTGAAGATAAGGACTTCTACCGCCATCATGGCATTAATTTTAAAGGTATTGCCCGAGCTGCTTACTACAATATTCAATCCGGAGATTTAACCAGTCAGGGTGCCAGTACCATAACCCAGCAACTGGCACGTAATGCCTTTCTCTCTTTTGAGAAACGTTGGGAACGTAAACTTAAGGAAATAATTATTGCTTTTAAACTGGAATCGGCTTACTCCAAGGATGAAATTTTGTGTATGTACATGAATAAAATAAATTTCGGTGCAGGGGCTTATGGAGTGCAAGCTGCAGCCAATACTTATTTTGGGAAAGATGTCAGCCAGCTAAGCCTTGCTGAAAGTGCCCTGTTGGCAGGTTTACCCCAGAGTCCCAATGCTTATAATCCGTTTCAATTTTATGACCGGGCTAAAGCCCGGCAACAAGTTGTTTTAAACAATATGCTTAATTGTGGATATATTGATGCAGCCCAGGCCCAGGCTGCTGCTGAGACTGAATTGGTTTTTAAAAAAGCTAATAGCGAATACACTCGCTATGGCTACTATATTGATGCTGTTATAGACGAGGCTATAAACATATTGGCCCACAATAAACTTAGTTCTGACCCTGGTAACACAGTTTACCGGGGTGGACTGAGAATATATACCTCTATGGATGCAGATGTACAGCAATATGCGGAAAAGTTATATGCTAATCCGGCCAATTTCCCCCAGGAAAGTAAGGGCGGAAATACACTGCAATCAGCCCTGGTGGTAATGGACCATCGAACCGGTGAGGTGAAAACCGTAGTAGGTGGACGCAGTTACGAACGCAAACGCGGTTTTAACCGGGCTACCAGTGCTTATCGGCAACCAGGTTCAGCCATCAAACCTCTCACCGTTTACGCCCCGGCGATAGAAAATGGCTATATGCCTTTTTATATTCTTAATGATAAACCGGTTTCCTTTAAAATCGGTAATACAGTCTGGACTCCCAAAAATTATGATGGTAAATACCGGGGACTAATCCCCATGCGAACGGCTGTACAGTGGTCAGTTAATGTTTACGCGGTACAGATGCTGGATCAAGTAGGCATTAGAAAAAGCTTTGATTTTGGTCGTTCTCTGGGGTTGCCGCTGGTAGATACACCGGGCACAAATGACCTCAGCCTTGCTCCCCTGTCCCTGGGCGGCCTGACCAAAGGGGTCACGCCATTACAAATGGCAGGTGGTTTTTCTGCCATTGCCAACGGGGGTGTATACTGCAAACCCCATTTTATAACTAAAATTGTTGATCCTCAGGGCATGGTAATTTATAGCTATAAACCTCAAGATAAAAGGGTGATGAGTGCAGAAACCGCCTGGATTATGGGAGATATGCTGCAAACGGTATGTAATAGCGGAACTGGTACCAGAGCTCGGGTACCCGGCATAGCTACAGCAGGTAAAACTGGAACAACTGAAAATCATAAAGATTCCTGGTTCTGCGGTTATACCCCGGCCTTTACGACTGCGGTATGGATGGGTTATGATAGCGAACATGCAATGAGCGGAGAATGGGGAGGTAATTACCCTGCCCGTTTGTTCAAGGCAGTGCTTGAAAAAGCCCATCAGAATTATAAGGTAACATCGCCGAAAATGCCTGCCGGAGTAGCTAGGATTTCAGTTTGCTCTATATCCGGTAAACTTCCCTCTCCTACTTGCCCGGAAGAACTTATCATCTCCGATTATTGCAGCAAGAGTTTTGTGCCTAAAGAAACCTGTGATCAATTACATGAACTCATATATATCTGTCCTGAATCTGGTAAGCTGGCTGGAAAATATTGCCCCGACCCCCAGCCTTTATACCCGTTTGTACCAGGCAGTGATGATGAAGATAGATCAGAAGTGCCAACCGAAAAATGTGATATTCATGTTGATTCGCCGCTGCTGGATATGAACAGTAATAGATATAATCCTGCTTCCGGCGGTCAGGTATATATTTGTACTGATCCCCGCAACGGAGGGGAAGTACGCCGGGCCATATTTGCTAACCCACTGCAGGGAGGCGGCTGTCCGGATCAGTTTATTCAAAAGATTGAGTTGCCAGCAGGTGCGAGTATTCCTAATTGCCAATTACCCAATCATCAGCTGAAAAGCAAAAAGCCCCGAGAAGTTATAGATAACTTCCTGGAGCATTAGTACGGAAATAGACTGGGATTAGACACTGAATTTTTTGTAGGGGCAGACCCGTGTGTCTGCCCGGCCGACCACTGACCCCCGTAGGGTGAATCCCATTCGGGCAGACACACGGGTCTGCCCCTACAAAAATTACATAAATTCGCATCCTTTAAAAATATAATAAAATGCAGTGTCATTCATAAGCAATCAGTGTATTCAGTGTCTAATCCCGGTCTATTTACGTATTATTGTCACCACATGTGAACACTTTTCATAGAATAGGATAACTGCCGGGAAAACGGTAGCGAAACGTAACATACCGGGAGGTGTTTGCAATTAAAGAACGAGAGATTACCGAAGAGGAGGTACGGGCTCCGGAAATAAACGTAAAAACTAAAAAATATCAAGCTGTTCTCATGAAAAATGCCAGTGCCGAGAGCATGTTTATGGTTACTACTGCCCGTAAGAGCAATATAGACATGAATGATTCTTGCCCGGAATGCGGGGCGCAATTAAGAAAGCAGGAACTAAAAACCTGCTCTAACTGTGGTAATGATTACTGCAGCCAATGTTTGCAGGAGCATGATTGCGAAGCAGAGTAAGTTAGGGGAGTTTTTTGACTTATGGCAAGGAGGCTGAAAGTATGACCCCTATACCTGGAATAATTTATCCTCCTACCCTGGATTTTGATTACCTCGTACAACGTCCCCAGCAATTACTAAAAAGTATATCCGAGCTGGGGGTAACCGTTTATTTTCTAAACCATCCAGCCTATCACCATGGTTTTTTCCAGGCAATAGAAAGATATAATCAGCATTTCTTTCTATTTCACCATACTGAACCCTCCTATCCGGCTGCTACCAGGCCAGTAGTCTATTACAGCAATCCAACGCAGGTGGACATTATTGGCGGCTATAACCCCGGCCTGATAGTATTTGACAGCTTGGATGAACCGGTGGAAGAATTCTCCTCCTGGCAGCCTTATTACCATCGGGCCGTAGCTTCAGCAGACCTGGTGCTGGCAGCCTCAGATAAACTTTATACCCGGGCGCAAGCCATCAATCCCAATACCTACTTACTCCCTAATGGATGTGATTACGATTACTTTAATCAGGCTCGGAGCAATCAATTCGTCCCACCTGATTTACCCGAGCTTAAAAGAGCAGTAATCGGCTACCTGGGAGCAGTTGCCAGCTGGTGTGATTTAGAGCTGCTGGACCAGGTAGCTCAGGTTTTTTCTGATTGTAGTTTGTTGATAATTGGGCCCCTGTATAATGTACGCAATATCCCCTTACGCCCAAACATCCATTGGCTCGGTTATAAGGCTTATGAAGACTTGATTTATTATGCCAGTTATTTTGATGTCGGGATTATCCCTTTCAAAAAAAGCGATATGACCGCTGCGGTTAACCCTATTAAGATGTGGGAGTACCTGGCGATGGGAATTCCGGTAGTAACTACGGCCCTGCCGGAAACTCAAAAATATAGTAAAGAGCTGTACTATTCGTCTGAACGCCGGGATTTTATAAACAATATCAGGCGAGCTTTAAAACAGGAAAATTGGGAAAATTGTGAACGCAGAATGACCCTGGCCCGGGAAAACTCCTGGATGGCCAGGGCCCGGCAAATGCTTGAGGCTATACAAGAGGGTTTAAGGGCAAAAGCTATCCCAGGCGGGGAAACTTTACCCATTCCCGTCACGGCTATTCCCTACCGCCGTAAAAACTGGTTTTATCAGGGGGAGCAGGTTCGCTTTCGGGGTCCGACTAAAAAGTATGTGGTACCAGGCCCAAAGGAGAATATAAGAGAAATGGCTATAAGCGTTCCCACCCCGGTGTTATCCGGGAGTGGCCGAGAAACTAGGCATCTAAGCATCTCGGGGCAGCATCCAAAAACCTTTCGCTATAAAAACAAGAAACAATATGGGCCAGGTGAATGCTCATGCTGAAAATAATGATAGGCTGCCCCCTGCGTAATCGAGCCTGGGTTTTATCGCGTTACCTGGATTGCCTGGAGAAATTAGATAAAAATGCAGGTCAACATCAATACTGTTTTATTATTAATGACTGTAGCGACCATAGCCCCCAGATATTAGCGGAATTTGCCTGGAGACAGCCCGGCCAGGTAAGATTAATTGAAAAAAATTACGCTTCCCCCGGAGGTCATCGCCGGGGTCAATATAATCTGGGACGTTTAGCGGAACTACGCAATCTTCTCCTCGAGGCCTTTCTAGAATCAGATTGTGACTATCTGTTTTCCCTGGATAGTGACATCCTGGCCCCTGCCGACATCCTTACTCGGTTATTGGCAGATGATTGTGATATAGTATCAGCCCTGGTATGCAACGGCCATGAAGTGGGAGATACCAGTATTTACAACATTTTAGAACGGGGCCGTGATGGTAGCTATCGGCATATCCGCAATTTTCCCCGTGACCGGGTATTTCCGGTAGATTGCACCGGAGCAGCTTATTTGATTAAAAGAGCCGTAATAGCAGCCGGAGTCCGCTACTCCAGCCAGGGCGGGGGAGAGGATATTGCCTTTTGCGAAAGGGCGATTAGCCGGGGATTTAATATCTTTTGCGATGGCCGCGTAGAATGCATACACCTGATGCGGGAGTATTAATGTCTAATGTACAATCACACTTTGTGCTTTTCTCTCATAGTATAAGCTAGAAATTTGCTCTTACAAATTTCAACACAAAGGCCCTTGTAGGCAAGAAAGAAAAAAGAGAAACAAAGGAGGGGAGAGTAACATGGCTGGACTTAAGTGTGAATTTCCAGAAGGTTGTAGATTAGATTTGTGGGCGAAGGTAATAAAGGCAAAATTTATCGAAAAACAAGTAAAAGTCCTGGATACCGTGTTTTGTGTACCTGATGAGCAGGTAGGAGGAAAAGTAACCTGTGTAGAGGATATCAAAGTAAAAGTTATCCAAAAATTCGAGGATGTTGCTTGCTTCAACAAAGTAAAAATATTTATTGACTACGAAGTAATTCTCTTTGTTATCGTGGATGGCGAATACCAGATTATTACTGTTACTGACCGGTTTGAAAGGGACATTGAGCTTGATGAGTTCGACCCGCCCCTTACCTCTGAGGAATTCAGAGAGGAAATCGAACAGTCCGAATTAATTCTTAAGAATTGGACCTTTGATTATGAAATCAAGGGTAATTGTGAAGACCCTGGTAACCCCTGCAACCTTACCACCCCGGTCAGGGGAACCTGTATTGGACTTAAAGTATATGTAGACATTGTTGACAAACTGGGTAAGATGCACGATGTAATTGTATATGGCGAATTAGATCCGGAAGTAGAATTTTAGAAAACCCCCCTATTCACTCAATGCTCGGCTTCTGCCGGGCATTTATTTTTCATGGAGGTGCTTGGTAGGTGGCGGTAGTGAGAATAGACCGTAAACAAAAAAACATAATGCGCAGCCAACTTGAAAAAGTGCTGGAAATGCAAAAAGAAATCGACTATAAAATAGATAATTTTCGTAAAGAAACCGAAGTACCGGAATACCAACAGTTTTGGGAGGAACTTAGGACTACTAATATCGAAACCATGCAGAGGCTGTCGCGTTTCATGGTGCGCAAATGTAACCGCTGAATATAAAATGATGGAGGCAGTTAGCCTCTATGGCATAGTAACTCCCCCTGGCTGTAAGCCATATGCTAAGGGTATAAGCATATGGCATGAGATAATAACCGGGGTAGGGTGAAAAAGATGAAGAAACTAGGTCTGGCATTAGGTGGTGGCGGTCTGCGGGGACTTGCCCATATAGGTATATTGCAGGTGCTGGAAGATAATAATATTCCTCCCACCATGATTTCGGGAACTAGTGTCGGCAGCATAATTGCCGCTCTTTACGCCAGTGGCATGTCCGCCTACCAAATGGAGGAAGAAGTTATAAAATTAAAACCGCATGATTATTTAGATTACAATATCAGCGGACTGATTAGACATTTCATAGTTTATTTTTTCCCGGCCATAAATAACAATGTAGACGGTATTATTAAGGGTAAACGCCTGGAAAAAACAATATGCCGCTTAACTGAAGGCAGAGACCTGCGGGATAGCAAAATACCGTTGGCTATTATAGCCTGTGATATTGATAGCGGGCGCGAGATTATTTTCTGTAGCCAGCCCATTAATTTGCAAGATAAAGATGTTTTGCTTATAGAAGATGCCCGCTTAAGCCAGGCGGTACGAGCCAGTACAGCCATACCTGCAGTCTTTATTCCCTATTGCCTGCAGGGAATGCAGCTGGTAGACGGGGGAGTCCGCAGTATGGTGCCGGTAACGGTGCAGAAGCTTCTGGGAGCCGAGTATGTCCTGGCCATTAACCTGGGACAGGAGGTATACGACCAGGCGGTAGAAGGGGTACCACAGATTATTAATCGGACCATAAGTATCCTGGCCTATGAAACTTCAGCTACCGAACAGAAAATCTATGCTGATATGGCGATTTATCCTCAGGTTGGTGAGGTAAAACTACACGAGCTCCACCGGGCTCCAGAAATTATCCGGATTGGTCGACGGGTTATGAAGAAAAGGATTAATGAACTAAAAGAGGCCCTCTTTGCCTAATAGTGTAACAGACAGACAGTAATTTACATATAATATCGACAAAGCATAAGATTAGCCGATATAGCGGGTCAAGGCAGGGAGGAGGTTAAAATGGCTACTGATAAATTCGAACACGCCACATTTTACCTGACAAAAACTCAGGTTAATGACATAAAAGAACTGGCCAAAACCAATCAAATATCCCGTAGTGCCCTGGTACGAATGATTATAAGGGAATATTTGGCCAGGCAGGGGGAAGATAAAGGGAAGTAAGGCTTAATTTATGAGGGGTACAGGAGTGTAAGATGCTTGTTACGTAAGGTGCAGGCATCTTTTTTTGTGGGGATATTACAATATTTTTATAAAGATAGCAATTGCTTAAAAAGTTTACTCAGGTTGGGTTGAACTGTTTAAGCGACTGCTGATATAATCTAGATGAGGTGATTATCATGTCAACCCTGGAAAAAGCCGTAGTACTGTTAAAAGGCTTATCCCAAGAAAAACTAGATATGGTAGTATATATTTTAGAATCTTTAACGGTTAAGCAAAAAATTGAATCGATGAATATTGAAGAATTAACTCCTGAAGAAGCAAGGATTGTTGATCTTGCCTTGGCCGAGCTAGAAAATGGGTTAGGAGTTGAGGCGGAAAGTGTCTGGGAAGAAGCCGGAATATAAACGCATAGTCTTTTCGCCAACAGCCAAGAAACAATTTCTAAATCTTGATAAACAAGTAGAAATACGAATCAAAACCGGTATTCAAAAATTAGCTGTTGTGCCTCCACAGGGTGATATATCAAAATTAAAAGGTCGGGAAGATCAGTATAGATTAAGGATTGGTGACTGGCGGATTGTTTTTCGACTTACAGATATTGTAGAGATTATTACCATTTTACCAAGAGGACAGGCATATAAATAGAACCCAACCCTCTATTTTGGAGGGTTTTTTATTTTCTGGACATTTTGCTATAACAGAAAGGTAGCTTACGAATATATATTCCTTTTCTAACGTCTAAATAGATTGAATAATAAACCAGCAAGCATAGCCAGTCTTATCCCTGCCGGCCATGGCATATCCGTTCGATATCATAAGTATGGGAAATATAAATTCTGTACGGCACTTGGTATTTGACAAAAACTCAGGTTAATGACATAAAAGAACTGGCCAAACAGAATCAAATATCCCGTAGTGCCCTGGTACGAATGATTATAAGGGAATATTTGGCCAGGCAGGGGGAAGATAAAGGAAAGTAAGGCTTAATTTATGAGGGGTACAGGAGTGTAAGATGCTTGTTACGTAAGGTGCAGGCATCTTTTTTGTGGATTTCGCTACCTTGTACTTCGTAAATAAAGCACGGTATCTGATTATTAGTATTTATGACAGCATTTTACATGGTAAAATTAAGAAAATAGCTATATAAATAGGAGGAATTAATTTTGAAGAAAATTAAAATAATCACACTTGTAACTCTGTTATGCTTTGTATTTACTATCCCGGTATTTGCCGCTGTTGACTGGGACAAGGAATCTAAAAATTATGATATAAAAGTGTTTGTAGATAACAAAGACAAAGAAATCCTATTCCCAGCAGGCATGGGCAAACCCTTCATAGCACAGGGCAGAACCTTCGTACCCTACAGAATTATGAGTGAAGCCTTAGGAGCAGATGTAGACTGGGATGGCAATGCAAGAAAAGTTACGGCAATAGGCAATAACAATAAAGTAGAACTGTTTATAGGCAATTCAAAGGGATTTTCAGTACAGAGCAATACCGGGAGTTGATGGAGTAATTTAAAGCAATTAAACGATAGATGATGCAAGTAACTCGTGTTATAATAGACACATAAAACATCACACTTATGTATATGATTAAAGGGAGGACGTGAAAAGAAAGTGAGTGTGAATAATGTGAAGAAACCTTCTATAACATCTACTACATTGAATTTTGTTAAAGAAAATGTGCTAAATATTACCGAGTTAACTAGAACCAATAAATTGTCGGAAATCCTTAACAAATATGCAGGGGAAGAAACATCTGAAGTTTTTATAATTCAGAACAATAAAAACCGTGAAGCTGTTGGCGTTCTGGTAGATTTGGAACACTACCAACGATTATTACGGATTCAAGAAGCAGTAGAACAGTCCGTTGATGAAACGATGTATCAGATTGCGGTAGAGAGAATAAATGAAAAAGCAGATACACCATTAACTGATGTAATAGAAAATGCAGATTTTGAATTAAATAGCCTGCTCAAGTTTCTTCCTGATGTTGAATTAGATGAGGATTAATTATGCCCAAAGACAAGATTGCAAAACTGAATCAACTGTTAGTTGAACAGTACAAGACACAAGTAATGTTTACGTCCAGCGCTATGCAGGATTACAAGTCCTTTGCTGTGGGTAAAAGACAAGATATATTAAAACTTATTGTTAAGCAGGCAGAGAAGGGGGCGTTACTAAAGCCAGATGGAAAGGGTAACCGATGTGAAGGCGCATTACATGATTTCGCAAAAATAAAGAGTAAGAGTTTAAATCTAAGAATCATATATAAACCCACTAAACCGGAAACCGGTATAGTTCGGATGGATATTATTGCAATCGGTCCCCGAGATGATCTGCAGGTATATAAAATGGCAATACAAAGGTTAGCCGATTACGAAGAGTAAAATTATTAAGGGGGTTTTATAGCCACTATTTTGAAGATACACCTATTTCTTATGTAGACGTAATGCAGTAATGAAGGAATTAAGGCTTCATTAATATGTGAGGGTATTCAGTGTCAAAAATTATTTATTAAAAATCCGCGTAAATCCTTACTATTCCGCGTCCGCGGTTTCCGCGTCTATTCCCCCGTCTATTTTCTTCTTAATATCTTCTCCGCGCCATGGTAGATAATATACCCAGTTCCTGCCGGTATTTAGCCACCGTGCGGCGGGAAATCCTGATACCTTTATTATTTAAAACCTTGGTAATCGCATCATCACTCAAAGGCTTTGTTGGGTCTTCTGCAGCTATTATTTCTTCCAACATGTACTTGATACTCTTAGAAGACACTTTTTCAGTACCATATGATTGTACCCCGGTACTAAAGAAATACTTTAATTCAAATAACCCCTGCGGAGTCTGAATATACTTATTGGTGGTAGCACGGCTTACAGTTGATTCGTGGACCTCAATAATATCAGCTACCTGCTTTAGATTCAGAGGTTTTAAATATTCCACTCCCCTATCCAAAAACTCACTTTGAATATCAACTATACAACGTGCCACCTTATAAAGGGTCATACGCCTCTGCTCTATGCTACGAATTAACCAGATGGCAGAACCCATCTTTTCCTCCAGATATTTCTTAGCATCCTGAGAAAACGAATCAGGTTGACGCAGAATACTCTCATAAGCTCGATTTATAATCAGGCGGGGGAAATTAAAATCATTAACTACAACAATGTATTCTCCCTCCACCTTCTCTACAAAAACATCGGGAAGTACATATTTGGTTTCGTCGCTACTGCTGTACTGCAAGCCAGGCCGGGGGTCCAGCGTCCTGATAAGATCGCCGATATCCTGTACTTCCTGTACTGATACTGCCAATGCCTGCGCAATCTTATTTAACCTGCCCCGCCCCAAATCCCCCAGATGGTCACTAATTATATCCCGAGCTATCTGACTTTCTTTACCATAGTACCTCAGTTGCAAAAGCAAACATTCGGCTAAATTACGGGCCCCCACCCCATGGGGATGAAAAGACTGAATTAATTCCAGAGCCCTATCCACCTTTTCCCTGCTTACATTCAGCTTATTTGCCACTTCATCTAAACCCACGCAGAGGTAACCATTACTATCAATGCTACCAATAAGATAAGTCCCAATAGCCAAATCATCTTCCTTATTACTGGCAATATGCAATTGAAATTCGAGGTGCTCATAGAGACTGGGCCTGCGGGCTACGAAATTCTCAAATGATTTTTCTTCTTCTTTTTTCTCCCGGGGCGTATAACCAATATCCCGGTCATTAAAATATTCTTCCCACTCTTCCATTTTGTTGTCAGAGTCATCATCATTATCCCCTTCCCCTTCTTCGGGCTGTTCTTCGCGCACTTCCAAAAAGGGGTTCTCTTCTAATTCCTTTTGTACATGTTCGGATAATTCCAAGGTAGACATCTGCAGAATAGCAATAGCCTGGCGTAGTTCCGGCGTCATAAGCAACTTTTGCTGTTGTTCTATAGAAATGTCCTGAGTTAACCGCATGCAGACCCCCCCTTATCTCTATCTCTACCATAAATATTTCTGCACCGCTCGATTTATTCCCTTATGTAATTATTGTTAAAAACGATAATTCTTAACTTTCAATTCTTAAATTTCAATTCTTAATTCTCAATTGAAACACCCTATATTCCGATTATATCTTCCGCCATTTTTTCCAGTCTGCGCATCCGATAAGCAACACCCGATTTACTCAGAGGTGGTTGGGTCAATTCCCCCAGTTCCTTTAAAGTATAATCGGGATACTCTATCCTGAGGAGAGCTAATTCCTTAAACTGTGGCGGTAAATTCTTCCATCCTTCCTTTTTCATAGCCCGATTGATTAAATCTATCTGGCGTACCGAAGCATCAATAGTCTTGGCCAAATTAGCAGTTTCACAATTTACCTGCCGATTAACAGTATTACGCATTGATTTAATAATACGTACATTTTCAAACTCCAGCAAAGCTCGACTAGCCCCTACAACCCGTAAAAAGTCCCCAATTTTTTCGCTTTCCTTTACATATACTACTAAATTGTTTTTTCTTTCGAAAATACGAGCTTCAATATCAAAATGAGCCAATAATTTCTGCACATGTACAGCCAATTTCTCACCCGTAAATACTAATTCCAGGTGATAGTCATTTTCCGGCCGGTTAACAAAACCACGGCTGAGGAATACCCCTCGCAAAAAACAACGCTTACAACAAGTTTTTCTAGTTAAATGAGAACGAAACTGCCTTCTATTATTATTATCCTCTATCAGGTGTAATTCCTGCAATATCGACAAATTATCTGCAGAAAAATGGGTTGCTACTTCATAGATTTTTGTTTTACCGAAGCGCTTACGATTTCCAATACGGACTGTAGATTGTAGTCCATTTCGTTTGAATAGCTTAAATATTTTACGGGCAGTAGCCGCATTCTCCACTCTAACCTGCAGACTATACCCGTCCTCCTCAAATTCAACAACGGTAGACCCGCTAGTTAATAAAGCCGAAAGTTCAGCCTGACAGCAGCATTCTTTCTCCGGCATCACTCGGGCCAACTCGTTCCTGACATCATTGGAAAAACTCATAACCATTCTCCTTAGAAACCTACTGTTAAACATTTGTTTAGTCATTCGTCATAAATAAATATACGACAACCACCGATGAAACTAGCTGTATTGATATTACGAATAGGGGAAACTTCGTTTCCCACCGAAGGCTAAAGCCTCCGCTATCCTTTAAAAATATAATAAAATTCAGTGCAATTCACAGTTTTTCAGTGTTCTTCAGTGTCAAAAATTATTTATTAAAAATCCGCGTAAATCCTTACTATTCCGCGTTTTCCGCGTCTATTCCCCCGTCTATTTTCTTATTAATCGTTTCCAGTATAACCCGGGCTAGTTTATCAGCATCATGCCAGGCCACTTCAGTATCAGAAACTAAATCCTCTTCTATAACTTTTATTCCCATTTCTACAATTTCATCCCGGGATGACCTTACCGGGACCGCTTTTTCTTCAATATAGCGGCTTAGCCGCTCTTCATCAATCGAACCTGAATTAACTACAGCATAATCAATTATCTGCTTACCGCTGTGCTTTTGAATTACCTTCAAATGGTCAACAGCAGTAAACTCATCAGTTTCACCCTGCTCAGTCATAATGTTACTTATATATAATTTAGGTGCCCGAGCATTGGCTATAGCCTCAACAATACCTTTAACCAGGAGATTAGGAATAATACTGGTATACAAACTCCCGGGGCCAATAACAATAGCATCTGCTTCGTTAATAGCCTGCAAAGTTTCCGGTAGTGGCCCACATTCCGGCATCAGAAAAATCTCCTTAACACCAGCTGGATAGTTACGAATAGCAGTCTCACCTATTACCTGCTTGCCATCTGTCATTATTCCTCCCAGAGCTACCGGTTCCAGAGTAGCCGGAAGCACTTTTCCCCTGACTGCCAGCACCTTACTCACTTCTCTAATGGCTGAAATAAAATCTCCAGTAATCTCCGTCATCGCTACCAGCAGCAAATTACCTAAATTATGGCCCTGAAGACTGCCCCCCTGCAGAAAACGATGTTGAAAAACTTCATTCATGAGGGTTTCAGTTTCCGCCAATGCCACCAGGCAATTACGAATATCCCCCGGTGGTAAAACTCCTAACTCATTCCTTAACCTTCCGGAACTACCTCCATCATCACTAACCGTTACCATTGCTGTAAGCCGGGACGTATACTGCTTCAAGCCTTTTAATAAAACAGCTAAGCCGGTTCCACCACCTATCACCACAATTGCCGGCTCATTTATGCCAGTATCCATTTATTCCTCCAATTTATATTTTGCAATATCCCTATGCCGGGTTAAAACACTATATCCCATCCTCTTTAACCTCTCAGCCACATAATCAGCCAATACTACCGAGCGGTGCTGTCCTCCAGTGCAGCCTATCGATATTGCCAAATTAGTTTTACCTTCCTGTATATAGTAAGGGATTAAATACTTCAAGAGATTTAAAAAACGGCGGGTAAATGATTTGGTAATTGGTGAATCAAGCACAAATTCTATTACATCCCGGTCCTGCCCGGTTAACATGCGCATATGAGGGTCGTAAAAAGGATTGGTGATAAATCTTACATCCATAACAATATCGGAATCCAGGGGAATACCCCATTTGTAACCAAATGAAGCAATGTTTACCGTAAACTTGCCCGTACCACTTTCACTATACAGACCCTGTAATTTCTCCTTCAGTAACCGGGGCGAAAGTCCGCTGGTGTCAATGACCAAATTAGCCTTACCCCGCAATTCCTCCAGCATTTTTCGCTCCAATTGGATAGCTTCCATAAGCTGGTGCCGGTCAGACAGGGGGTGACGCCGCCGGGATTCTTTAAAACGTCGGATCAGGACATCATCAGATGCTTCCAAAAAGAGAATTTCATAGGCTATGCGGTCCTCCTCCAGTTCGTGCAATGACTGAGCCAGGTCACTGAAGAATTCCCCTCCCCTGACATCTATAACCAGAGCTACTTTCTCAATCCGGCCTTCAGACTGCATACTTAATTCTACGAATTTTAATAATAATGCCGGGGGCAAATTATCAACACAGTAATACCCCATATCCTCCAGGCAATTCATTACCTGGGTCTTCCCGGCCCCCGAAAGGCCGGTAATTATGAGTATATGCAGTTTGTCTTCTTTTTTCTCCACTGCTTATGGCCTCCCCCTTGATGCCAATTTGCTACCTGTTCAGGAGCAATTTCCAACTTTTCCACCAATTTTACCCCATAATCCAGGTTACCTACTGTTTCCTGAAAATGAGCATCACTATTTATTATAAAATCAACTCCCACCCTATTTGCTTCAATTATAGCAGAAATATCGGGGTATTCGTGCGCGCAATTTATTTCAAACAAAACGTCATTAACCACACAAGCCCGGGCTACTTCGGCTATATCCACAGTAAAAAATAGGCCGGGATGAGATAATATATCTAATTGGGGATTATTATAAGCCGTCTCAACTATAGCCTTGGTATTATTGTTAATCGCCTTTTCCTGCTGTCCGCGCCCGAGATGGCGCAAAGAGTTTTGGGCAAAAAGCGCCCAACCGTCTTTAATAGAGGTAGGCAAGGTATAAGGATGCAGGCCGGCAATAAGAATATCCAGCTCCGCAATAATTTCTATGGGCAAATCCAGAGTCCCCTGTAAATCCCGAATATTAGCTTCTGCTCCCAGCAAAACCTCGATATCAGGATAATCGGCAGCTATAATATTCAGCTTATCCCGCAGCCTCAAATACTCGTCAGCATCTTTCACTCCGATAACGGCTGCCAGAGGCCCATGGTCAGTAATAGCAACCTCTTTTAAACCCCGTTTTCTGGCGGCATTAATAATTTCCTCTTCATTCTGCCTGCCATCGCTGCGGTGGCAATGCGTGTGGTAATCCCCATATAACTTCATAAAAACACCTCGCTTCAGTAAATGATGTGGAGGTAGCAAGGGGGATTGATACGGAAATAGACACAGATAACACAGATCCTCCGGGCACAGATTTACACAGATTTTTTTGACACTGAAGGACACTGATTTTTATTATAATTTTTCGGCGGGAAACGAAGTTTCCCCTATTCGTAATACCGATGCAACCATTTTCATGGGTGGTTGCGTAATTATAGTTTTCGTATCTGCTAATCACTTTAGCCAAAAAGAAAATAAAAAAAGAGGTTACAGCTTAATAGACTATAACCTCCTCCTGATTTACTGCGAAATTATCAGGGAACTACAAGGCTTCTCCGATGCTCAGACCAGACTGTACCGAAAAACGACAATTCTTAATTCTTATCATGCCAATTCGGCTTTGAGATAATCAATTACTTTTACCGGGGTGGGATTGATGCCGTATTCCAGGGCCAGGTAAACGCTGGCGTAGTCTCCTATATAAACCAGCGAATAAAAACGGGCCAAATAAGACTCCCCCTGGCTATTTATCTCGATTATCTCTTTTACCTGGTCCTTTATTATGTCTTTGCTGATTTCTATGCGCCGCTGATTCCGTTCATAATCATATTTATCCCTTAAAATAATACAGCTAAGTGAAGCCAGTAACGGCTGCGGTACTTCAAAACCTACGATTTCATTATGATTTAATTCCGGGAAAACATTATAATAAGCCGGGCATTTAGCGTTTTCATTAATCTGCGCCTTCCAACGCAGGGCCGCAACTTCTGATACCCCTGCAGTCCCCCATATAACTGGAAGCGAGTCTTTAAGTTTTCCGGCTATTATCCGAGCCTGATTACCGGTCTCCACTCCGGGGTGCAGCTGTTCCCGCATTCCCCGCAAAACTTCCACCGTCTCCTCTAATTCCTGGCGAACACCTTCTACTATTCCCAGTTCCTCCAATAGCAGAGCCAGGGGAGCAAACAAGTAACCAGTAGCCGCACGAGGTACTAATCCTGCCGGTATCTCCACTACCGCATAACCATCCTGGTCCGCCCGGGCTTTTAATTTACCTCCGGTAGTAATGCAGATAATAGAAGCTCCCTGTTCCCGGGCCTGGCTATATGCGCTTAAGGTCTCCTCAGTATTACCAGAATAGCTCACGGCCAAAAACAAGGTCTGTTGATCTACAAAAGCCGGGATATTATAGTCCCGCACCACCACAACCGGCACCTTAGCTTTTTTGGCTGCATAAACTCGTAAAATATCGCCTCCAATAGCTGAGCCTCCCATTCCGGAAACTACAATGTTACGGTAATCCTTCTTATACCGGGAAACAAAGGCCAAATCCAGCTCCAGGCTGCTGGCAAACTGCTCCGGTAAACTGTATAAGTATTCCATCATCTTTTCCGCTGTCATTCTATTCCTCCTTTATTAACTGCTGCCACGCAGCCATAGAGTACGATATCATTACCTAATGTAGTGCACTCCACTACTAAATCCTCCCGGTTCAGGCTAAAAACATGCTCGTAAACATGATTCTGAATAGGCTCCAGGAGCAGGTCCTTAAGCCCCAACATCATCCCTCCCCCCAGGATAACAGCCCGGGGATTAAAAATATTTACCAAATTAGCTATTCCAACTCCCAAATATTCCGCTACCTGCGCTAACAGCAGCCTGGCCTCCTCATCACCTTGCCGGGCCGCCATTCCCACCTCCGGGGGCCCGGGATGTTCTCCCGGAGTTGTACAGGCCAGTATCCCCTGACCTTGACCCTCTTTAACCATATCCTCCAGCCTTCGGGAAACGGCACTACCTGATGCCAGGGCTTCCAAACAGCCCCGGCGGCCACAATTACAGATGGCGCCGCCAGTTT
>DUMX01000330.1 GCA_012839665.1 Gelria sp. | reverse complement strand
GGGTGCCATGACCAGGGTTGGACGCTGTTGCTGCTGAATAATCTGAGCCATGGTAAAGGTTTTACCGGAACCAGTTACCCCCAGGAGGGTCTGTTCCCGGTAAAAAGGCACTGGTTGCTGGTTTGAATAAAGGTTATCAGGAACAGACCCTCCTGGGGGTAACTGGTTCCGGTAAAACCTTTACCATGGCTCAAATTATTCAGCAGCAGCAGCGCCCAACCCTGGTCATGGCACCCAACAAGACCTTGGCCGGGCAGCTCTACTCTGAGTTTAAACAGTTTTTTCCCGAAAACGCTGTAGAATATTTTATCAGTTATTATGATTACTACCAGCCTGAGGCCTATGTGCCCCAGACTGATACCTATATTGAGAAGGATTCCTCTATTAATGATGAAATTGATAAACTGCGCCATGCGGCTACCGCAGCTCTTTTAGAACGGCCTGATGTTATTATTGTAGCCAGTGTATCCTGTATATATGGTTTGGGTGCTCCTGATGATTACTTTAAATTAGCTATATCGCTGCGTCCGGGAATGCAGTTAAATAGAGAGGAACTGTTGCGGCGCCTGGTTGGGACTCATTATGAACGTAATGATTACGCTTTCAGCCGCGGTTATTTCCGGGTGCGGGGGGATGTAGTAGAAGTTTTTCCGGCATCAACCGGGGAAAAGGCCATTCGCATTGAGTTTTTTGGTGATGAGATAGATAGAATTATTGAGTTTAATCCTTTAACCGGGGAAGTTTATGGACGCCGTGTCCATGTTATGATATTTCCGGCCTCCCATTTTGTTTCTACCTGGGAGCATATGATGTCCGTTATTGGTGATATTGAAGCGGAGCTGGAGCAGCAGTTGGAAGTTTTCAAAAGTCAGGGAAAATTATTGGAAGCTCAGCGTCTGGAACAGCGTACTCGCTATGACCTGGAAATGATAAGAGAAGTAGGATATTGCAAAGGGATAGAAAACTATTCCCGCTATATTACCGGACGGGCTCCGGGGGAACCGCCTTATACTCTGATCGATTTTTTCCCCGAGGATTTTTTGCTTTTTATGGATGAGTCGCATATCTCTGTTCCTCAAGTCAGGGGTATGTATGAAGGCGACCGTTCCCGCAAACAGAACCTGGTTGATTTTGGTTTCCGGTTACCTTCGGCTCTGGATAACCGCCCCCTGAAATTTGCAGAGTTTTATGATAAAATCGGACAGGTTATATATGTTAGTGCAACTCCGGGTGATGCCGAGGTAAGCAGGAGTCTTCAGGTGGCAGAGCAGATAATCAGGCCTACCGGTCTGGTAGACCCGGAGGTAGAGGTACGGCCAACTGCAGGGCAGATTGATGATTTGATGGCGGAAATCCGCGCGACTGTGGAAAAAGGCTACCGGGTACTGGTAACTACTTTGACCAAGAGGATGGCTGAAGACCTCTGCGATTATTTGGCCGGGGTTAATATTCGGGTACGTTACATGCACTCTGATATAGATGCTCTGGAACGGCTTAATATATTGCGTGACCTGCGCAGTGGGGAATTTGACGTTCTGGTGGGTATCAATCTTTTGCGGGAGGGTTTGGACCTGCCGGAAGTAGCGATGGTAGCCATACTGGATGCGGATAAGGAAGGTTTCCTGCGCTCGGGCAGGTCGTTAATTCAGACTATAGGGCGCGCTGCCCGTAATGTGGAAGGCCGGGTATTAATGTATGCTGATCGTATTACTGACTCTATGCGTTTGGCTATAGATGAAACTAACCGCCGCCGTCAGGTGCAGATTAAGTATAATGAGGAAAACAACATAACTCCTGAGACTATTAAAAAGGCGGTCTATGAAGCCGTTGAGGCTACTATTGCCGAGGAACCGGTGGATTATGATGTCAGCGGGATAAGAAATTTGCCCCGGGAGGAGCGCCAGCGTCTGATAAAGGAAATGGAATTAGAAATG
>DUMX01000329.1 GCA_012839665.1 Gelria sp. | reverse complement strand
GTTAGCACTTTTTTAATTAGTTCGAAGGTCGGATAAGTACGCTCGAGGTAGTTCCGATTAAATTCTAAATCATCACGATTAAAAAGAGTCCAAGCTTCCTTATCTTCACCAGCAGCAATTTGCTCCAATACCATCTGGGCTTCATATATACTATAAGGAATATCCGCAAATAAAATATCGGTGTTACTGAGCCTGGCTGTACCTGTATTTACTCCATCAGATAATAATATGCCTTCTGGGGCTTGTAAAAAGGTATGGCGGATATTGTTTCTTTTGCGGATGTCGTTTATACCAGCTTCTATGCTTAGCGGCCTCCTGGTGGAGGCAAATGAGCGTAAAGTGGTATTGCGGTTAGCATATACCAGTATACGCCGTCCTTGAATAAAATCAGGTTTGCCCGGCATAATCCTGGGCTCCTCTACCACCCCTAGTTTATGTATATTACGACCTTGCAGGTAGTCGTTAATATACTCATCAGGGCTTGACCAGAACAAAAATATATGTTCAAGGGCTGTGGGCAGGTTATAAGTTTTCAGATAATACTTAATAAATGCCCTGGTTACCAGGTATATACGATTTTCCCCCCGAGAAAATCTCTCAGCCCAAGCTTTGCCCCACTGAGGTTTTAGCTTGCCATGCAGCTCTATTAATACCGGAGTGCGAAAATTACTTTTTAATAGTAACCTGTATTTTACCAAAGTTCTATAGGTAGGACAGATAAATAGAACGGGGCGACCTGCCTGAACTTCCTCGCTACTCAGGCGCAATGCTTGGAAGAGCTCTAGCTCAGGTTCGGCTACTTTGGCATTATTGTCAGGTAAATAGCTGTTTTTCATATCATTTAGTTTTAACTGCAGCCGTTTTATACCGCGAAACTCATTTTCTTTGGGCTCAAATAGTATATCTTGTAAGCAGGTATCCAGCGGTTGTTCGATTAAATCAGAACGGTTAAAGGCTATAATTTCTATACCCATCTCAGACAGTCGGGCCTTAAAATGTTCCCGTTCTTTTCCTATCAGGTTGGCAGACTCCACCTCTACACCCCGAATCACAAAACGAGGCCCGGGGTTTCCCTCCCCAAATGGCTCCAGTTGTTGTAATTCCTTGACAAAGTCTTCGTTAATATCATCCGGCTCTACCTCGGCATCAATGAGCAAACGTGGAATACGTTCCTCCTGGCTCATATTATCTTTAACCCATCGGTTTATTGCCTGGCGAAATTCAATAAAATAGTCTTTATAGATACTAAGGCCAGCAGCCGCCCGGTGTCCTCCAAATTGTATTAAATGAGAACTGCAGGCTGACAATGCCTGATAAATATTCAAACCAGGGAGGCTACGGCAAGAACCCTTGCCCAGATTCTCTTCCCATTTAATCAATATAGTTGGGCGCTGGTATTTTTCGCAAAGTCTTGAAGCTACTATTCCAATTACTCCCGGATGCCACCCCTCATCTCCTAATACCAACACCATTTCTTCTTCCAGTTTTATCTCTTTTTCCACCTGTAACCGGGCTTCCTGATAGATTGTTTCCTCAATCATTCTCCGCTGCTGGTTTAAATTACATAAATATTTAGCCAGTTCGCTGGCCTTCAGCAGGTCATCAGTTAATAACAATTCTATGCTGCTCTTGGCACTTTCCAGCCTCCCGGCTGAGTTTAAGCGCGGACCCAGCACAAATCCAATATGCCAGGAAGAAAGTTTTTTGCCATCAAGATTGCTCTCCTTAATCAAGGCTTGTAAACCAATATTATTAGTTTGGGGTAATTTCATGAGGCCATATTTAACCAGGATACGATTTTCGCCAATTAAGGGTACTATGTCGGCTACAGTTGCTAAAGCCGCCAGTTCCAGCCAATTAGATTGTTGGTCCAGTACATATTCCGGGCATAAGGCCTGGCATATTTTAAAAACTACACCTGCACCACATAGATTAACTAGTTCCTTATTGCTACCTAATTTAGGGTTGATTATTACCGTAGCCAGGGGAAGTTCCTTTCCCGGAGTGTGGTGGTCACTAATAATAACATCCATACCCAGACTTATTGCCCTTTCAACCTCAGCTAACGATGTTATGCCACAATCTACACTAATCAAAAGATTATAACCATTATCAGCCAGATGCTCTATGGCCTCCATATTAAGCCCATAACCTTCCGCAAAACGGTCGGGGACATAATAATCTACCCTCCCCCCCAGCATACCCAGGCATTGTTTCAGTATTACAATACTGCATATCCCGTCAACATCGTAATCTCCGTATATTACTATTTTTTCTCCAGCTGCTATCGCTTGTCTTATGCGCTTCACTGCAGGTTCAATGCCAATTAAGTTAAACGGGGCCTGCAGGTCTTCCAGGTCTGCATAAAGAAAATGGCGGGCTTCTGCAGTTGTTTTTGCTCCCCGTTGCACTAACAGAGCAGCACAAGGCAAAGAAATTCCTAATTCTCTGCTTATCTCTTCCGCCATTTTATAGTCATAACTTTTAACTTCCCATATAAGTGTTGATTGCATATTTCCTCCATATATATATAAATTCGTTATATCTACATTATTGTACGATAAAACACGACTTGTGGGGAGACCTGGAATGTACTCCCCCCCACGAATCCCGAGGTAATGAATAATAGCTAACATGAATTAATAAAATAGATATGGGAAGGTGAATAGAGTGGCTAAAATTAGAAATTTTTACCCCGGTGGGAATACCTGTTACGGATTCTACTCCTTTTACGATTATATGGCATCTCCGGAGGTGGAAAGAAAGATAATCCTTAAAGGTGGTCCGGGGGTAGGAAAATCTTCATTTATGAAGAAAATGGGGGAAGATTTTTTAAGTCAGGGTTATGATATTGAATACCACTGGTGTTCGTCTGATAACGAGTCCCTGGATGGAATAGTCATAGGTAAACAGCAGGTATGCATCCTGGATGGCACTGCTCCTCATGTGGTAGATCCCCGCTACCCGGGAGCAGTAGATGAAATAATTAACCTGGGCAATTACTGGCAGCAAAAACTGCTTCAAAAAAACCGTTCCGAGATAATTGAGCTGACCTCCAAAGTAAGTATCTGTTTTGAACGAGCTTATATGCGTTTAAGGGAAAACAAAATAGCTGTGAGCGAGTGGGAATCTTATTATCGGGAAGCCCGGGATGAGGATGCTGTAAACCGGAATATATTGGCCCTAACCGGGGATTTTTTATCGGGCCTTACTGGTGGTAAACAAAAAATCCGCCACCTGTTTTCTGCCGCCATCACTCCGGGAGGTTTGGTCAGTAAAATTGATAGTCTCATCGAAAGCGATTATTCTTTATTTGCAGTCCAGGGAAACCCCGGAAGCGGTGTTAAGGAACTATTTGACTATGTCGAACAAACAGTAAATCTGACCGAGGTTCAGGCTGAAGTCTATCACAATCCCTTTGACCCTGAAAACATTGATATTATCATTCTGCCCCAATCTAAATCCGTACTAATAGATATCTCGGGACACTTGTTTAACTACGCTGCTTTGCTTCCCGGTATTAAATACCGACGTTTTTTGGATTTTGACCAACTGCTTA
Source organism: Gelria sp. (assembly GCA_012839665.1). Taxonomy (GTDB): domain Bacteria; phylum Bacillota; class Syntrophomonadia; order Syntrophomonadales; family Syntrophomonadaceae; genus UBA4844. The sequence continues at coordinate 11,446 of DUMX01000329.1, read as the reverse complement.
ATAAATTAATTATTGACACTTATGAAAAAAATATCGCTTCCGCTCGGAAACGCTTTGAAACTGGTATAAAAGATGCGGTAAACTTCATCCGTCAGGCTAAAGCGCACCATGACCAACTGGAATCTTACTACATCCCAACCATGAATTTCGATGCTATGGAAGCAATGCGCCAGAATCTGAGTAAACAACTCCTACAAATACTGAAGGATAGGGGAAACGAATGTGATTCTTAAAATATATCATTAGAAAATGTAGGCAGTAACCATATCGTCTTGCTTTATCCCCTGTTTCTCATATTCAATATGAATATAGGCATCAGCCTGAGATAAAATGCTCATCAGTCCTGATTTTCCCAGGAGGGGTATGGCAATACGCCTGTCGTTTTCATATACCAGCCTGACCGGGACAAAGTCATCTCGACCAGCCTGCGATGGCAGATTCATCGACATAAATGCTTCTATCTCCATGGCGGGAACAAAACGTAGAGCTGGTGCACAAACAATATAAAACATCATCAAGGCCGAAACCGGATGACCGGGAAGCCCAACCACCAGCTGCTTGCCTATTCTAACTGCTAAAGTAGGTTTACCCGGTTTTACCGCTATGCCATGAAAAAGCAGTTCCGAATCAGGATACGAAAGTAAGACATCGATGGTCACATCTTTAATACCCACCGAACTGCCCCCTGACATTAACAATACATCATTATCCTCCAGCCCCCGGGTAACTGCTTTTTTCAGGTCTTCAAACTGGTCGTTAACAATAGGATAAATTCGGGGGTTGCTGCCGCAGGCTTGAACCGCAGTAGCCAGAGCATAGGAATTGACGTCACGAACTTGTCCTATTTGTGGTTTATCCTCAACCGAAATGATTTCATCACCAGTAGATAAAATTCCTATATTATATGGTTTAAATGCCTTGAGTGAGGTAAGACCCAAAGAGGCCAGCAGTCCTATATCCTGTGGACGCATCTTTTTACCTGGTAGAAATACCTCCTGCCCATCGGCAATATCCTCACCTTTTTGCATGACATTTTCCCATGGGCCTGCTGGTCGATAAATAAGTACCGTATCTTCACCCAGTTTTTCCGTATATTCCACCATAACCGCAGCATTACTACCTTCAGGTAGCATTCCCCCGGTAGGAATCCAGCAACATTGTCCCGGTTGTATAGCCACATCTGCTTTTACACCCATTTGGATTTCTCCTACTAAATCTAAAAAAGCTGGTAATGACTCACTAGAACCGAAAGTGTCTTCCGCATTAACTGCATAACCATCTACCGTAGTGCGGTCAAAGGCAGGTAGAGGTTCGGGGCTTATTACTACCCCAGCACATACCCGATTAAAAGCTTCCAATAAAGGAATATCTTCTATCTGTCCTGCAGGAAAATGCTCTTTTATCTTCTGCAAGGCTTCATTATATTTAACTACTTTTAGAAACTCTCCCATACCTGTCACTCCATTGCTTATATAAATACCGTGGATGAAAAGTCTACTTTCGTAATAACCACTGTTGATATTATACTTTAGTCCTCTGGGTTGACCAAATTTTTTAAGAGATTTTTTGTTTTTAGGCGTCTATTAGGATAAAATTAAAGAAAAGACAGAGCGGGAGTTTATTATTTATGATGCAACGTAATATTTATATTGAAAACATGCCAGTAGAAAAAGCCCTGGGTCTATTTATGCAGCGCCTGGAGGATAGCGGTTTTTTTAAATGGGAAAATGAATATGTAGACGTATTGGAATCTCTGGGTCGAGTTAGCAGTTCAGCAGTACTGGCTCGGCGCTCTTCTCCTCATTATGTTGCTTCCGCTATGGACGGAATAGCGGTTAAATCTTCCCTGACCTTTACCGCTAACGAAAATAACCCGGTGGATTTGTTAAGAGACCGGGATTTTCTCGAGGTAGACACTGGTGATTATGTACCCCGGGAGTTTGACGCAGTAATTATGATAGAAGATGTTAATTTCGAAGGGAGCTATGCCCGCATCTATAAACCAGCCGTACCCTGGCAGCACCTGCGTTCGGTAGGTGAAGATTTAGTTGCCCAGGATTTGATAATTCCGGGTGGTGAGCTAATTGGCCCTTATGAAATTGCATCGTTTCGTTCCGCAGCAGTTCAGCAAGTAGAAGTTATAAAACAGCCAAGGGTAGCAATAATACCTACCGGCACCGAACTGGTCAATCAAGGTAGTGAAGATATGGCTCCGGGTAAAATAGTAGAATCTAACAGCTATATGCTGGCCAACCTGTGTCGGGAGTGGGGTGCTATCCCCTTGAGGCATGAAATAGTAATCGATGACAAAGAACTTTTGCGCCAGGCAGTTAAAGAAGTAAAAGACCAGGCGGATATGATAGTAATATGCTCTGGCTCTTCAGCCGGCCGGGAAGATTATACTTCCAGTATTATTGCTGAATTCGGTGACGTTCTGGTTCACGGCCTGGCTATACGCCCGGGTAAACCAGCTATATTGGGAATTATCGATAACAAGCCAGCTATAGGGCTACCTGGTTATCCAGTATCGGCTCAGTTAATATTTTATCTTTTTGCTCGTCAGGTACTCTTACGTAAACAGAGCCTGCCCCTGCCGGAAAAAAATTATCTATCCTGCCAGGTCTCCCGAAAACTGGCATCTTCTATGGGGGTAGATGAATATATATATGTAAATATTGCTAAAATCCGGGATGCTTATATTGCCTATCCTCTTAACCGTGGGGCTGGAATAAGCACCAGCCTGGTGAAAGCAGACGGAATGCTCCATATCCCCAGGGGTAGTGAGGGTCTTTTAGCTGGTGAAAGCAGTCCGGTTGCCTTACGGCGCTCCAAACAAAGTATCGACAATTCAATAGTCGTTATAGGTAGCCATGATATGTCGATTGATTTCCTGGCTGATATGTTACAGAGACAACATGGTATCCATTTGGTGTCAGCTAATGTAGGTAGTATGGGAGGCCTGATGTCACTACGCCGTATGGAAACCCATTGTTCAGGGGTACACCTGCTAGATTATGAAAGCGGCGACTATAACTTGAGCTATTTACAAAAACATCTGCCCAAACAGCCCTGGCTACTAGTTAATGTAGCCAAAAGGCAACAGGGACTAATAGTTAGGAAAGGTAATCCGCTGGGGATAAAGTCACTACAAGATCTGACCCGGGAAGATATCCGCTATATTAACCGGCAAAAAGGTGCGGGAACTCGAATCCTCCTGGATTACCTATTAAAGCAAAGCAATATCAACCCCACACAAGTAAATGGTTATGCGCGGGAAGAGTATACCCACCTGGCAGTAGCAGCTACGGTAAAAAATGATGCGGCTGACACTGGTATGGGGATATATGCCAGTGCCCAGGTAATGGATATGGATTTTATACCAGTATGTGAAGAAAGGTATGACCTTTGCATCTTACCTGACCTGCTGGATGAGGAGAAATTGGATATCCTATTAAAAACCATTTCTGCAGAAGAGTTTAAACAAAGCTTGATACACATAGGCGGTTATAATACTAATTTAACGGGCAAAATTATTTTTGAAAATCATATATAAATTTCTGTTATGCCAAACATAAAATAAATTAATATGATGCTTAAGTGTGTGGTTTTGCAAGGATTTTTATAGCTTGGTGTCGAAGTTACTATAAGTTAAGCATGTTTTGTATGCAACGTTGTTTTTATTTGAATTTACCGGGTGAAGGGAGGGAGGATAGGCATCTTTGGTAAAACTTGAGCAATTAGTTGCCGCAAACGAAAGTGTTGTGCATTGTATGGCGTTTCAAGTTTTTTTGTAAAGGTGCTATAATTTTGTCGTAAGTAAAAGGTTCTAAACATTAATTGTGGGGAAAGGAGAGTGTTTTGTGTATGAAGGTTACCCGCAGACAATTCTTGAAGGTAACCGGTGCGACTGCTGCTAGTTTTGCCGTAATTGACCTGGGCTTTGACTTGAAGGCAACTGCAACAGGAGTTATGGAACTACGGACCAAGAATGTTCAACCTACGCCGACCGTTTGTCCGTATTGTGCCACAGGATGCGGTTTAGTGGTGTACTCGGAGAGGGATGCCAACGGTAAATTCGTTAAACTACTGAGTGTCCAAGGGGACCCGGATAATCCTATTAACCGTGGTGCTGCCTGCGCCAAGGGGTCGGCTATGTTTAATCTCAGGGAGATATATGACGAGAGGACCGGCGAACAAATCATCAATCCTAAGAGAGTGCAAAAGCCTCTCTACAGGGCTCCGGGAAGTGACAAGTGGGAAGAAAAAGATTGGGATTGGATGTTAGACGAAATAAGTAAAAGGGTAATTGAGACTCGCAATAAAGAGTTTACTCACAAAGAAAAGTTAGCAGACGGAAGTGAAGCTATAGTCAATCGTTGTGAGCGGATTGGTTCTATGGGTGGTTCCGGCCTTGATAATGAAGAATGTTATTTGCTAGCCAAATTGATGAGATCCCTTGGCCTGGTATATTTGGAAACCCAGGCCCGTATCTGACACTCCTCTACGGTGGCAGGATTGTCACCTTCATTTGGTCGTGGGGCTATGACCAACCATGTTGTAGATTTAAAAAACACTGATTATGCCTTAATCATGGGTAGCAATGCAGCAGAGAATCACCCCATAACCATGAAATGGTTGACCAAAGCAAGATTGGAAAGAGGAGCTAAAATTATCCATGTTGATCCCCGTTTTACCCGTACATCGCAAATAGCGGATCTTTATGCACCGCTGCGGTCAGGCACGGATATAGCCTTTTTAGGCGGCATGATTAAGTATATTTTTGACAATAAACGTTATCATAAAGAATATGTCGTAAACTATACTGATGCTTCCTTTATCGTCAAGGAGGGCTTTGATTTCCATGACGGTTTGTTCTCTGGCTACGACCCTGCCAAAGGACAATATGATAACAGCAGTTGGGATTACGAAGTAGATGCTGAAGGTAAGTTTATTACTGACCCTACTCTGGAGCATCCCCGCTGTGTATTCCAACTTATGAAGAAACACTATTCACGTTATGATATAGATTCTGTATGTAATATTACTGGTACCCCTAAGAATAAGTACCTGCAGGTTTTGGACATGTTCACCCAATCTAGTGCTCCAAACAAAATTGGTAATATTATGTATGCTATGGGTACCACCCAACATACTGTTGGTACTCAAAATGTACGTTCCTATGCCGTTATTCAGCTATTACTGGGTAATATGGGCAGACCCGGAGGTGGAGTAAACGCACTGCGCGGTGAAAACAATGTTCAGGGCTCAACTGACCAGGCCTTGCTTTTCCACATTATCCCTGGTTATATAACTTCGCCTTCTAATTCTCCAGCTCATAAAACCCTGGATGCTTTTCTGGCCAAAGAAACACCCAAAACTGGTTTCAAGGTAAATCAGCCCAAGTGGGTGGTTAGTCTATTGAAGGCCTGGTATGGAGATGCAGCTACTCCAGCAAATGATTTTGCTTATCACTATCTACCCAAACGAGACGTGAATAAGAATTATTCGCATATAGCAATGTTTGAAGCTATGCATAGAGGAGAAATTGATGGTCTCTTTATATGGGGTGGAAACCCGGTAGTAGGTGGTCCCCATGCTAATAAAGAGCAAGAAGCTATGTGTAATCTTAAATGGTTAGTAGCAGCTGACCTCTGGCTGACTGAAAGTGCCGATTTCTGGACTTATCAAGCCTGGGAACGCCCAGCTAGCGAGACTAAAGTTAAAAAGAGAACTCCGGCAGATATTAAGACTGAGGTCTTTTTCTTGCCAGCTGCAGCCGTGTATGAGAAAGAAGGAACTGCTGCCAATACTGGTCGTTGGGTACAATACCGTGGTAAAGCTGCTGAACCAGTTGGTGATTCCAGACCTGATCTCTGGTTTATATACGAAATTGGTAAACGAATCCAGGCAGCTTACGCTAACAGTAAAGATCCCAAAGACGAACCTATTAAAAATATGACCTGGGGTCCTTATGGTTCTGACCATGAACCAGATGTAGTAGAAGTAGGACTGGAAATGAACGGCTATTATGTAGATGATCCCCGCAAGCCAGTTCCCGGATTTCCCAAGCTGGCTGCCGATGGTAGCACTGCCTGCGGTAACTGGATATATTGCGGCCAGATGACTACTAAAGCTAACGGTGATTTGGATTACAAGCCTATGTGGCGTGATAACAAGGATAATTCCAAGACTGGTCTGGGCCTGTATTCTAACTGGGCTTGGTGCTGGCCGGTCAACCGTCGGGTTTTATATAATCGCTGTTCAGTTCAACCTGACGGAGTAACACCCTGGCCGGGTGACGAGAAACGTCAGCTTATTGGTTGGGCCCTTGATAAATGGGTAGGCGATGACGTTCCTGACTTTAATACGTCTTTGGCACCCGATGCACCTGGCGGTATTAATCCGTTTATTATGCGTCCAGAAGGAAAAGGCTGTTTGTTTGCAGCCAAAGGCAGTACCAAGGATGGACCATTCCCAGAGCATTATGAGCCCTGGGAAAGCCCATTCCCCAATTTAATGAGTAAACAGGATAAAAATCCGGCCGTAAAGGTTTGGGAACCTGATAAACAGGCTACTCCGGATAAATATCCGATTATTGGTACCACCTACCGGGTGGTAGAGCACTGGCAGACCGGAGCTCTCACTCGTAACCTGCCCTGGTTAGCAGAGCTAATGCCTGATATGTTCGTAGAAATGAGTGAACAACTGGCCAAGATAAAAGGAATCAGGAATGGTGATAAAGTTATTATTACCACCATCAGGGGTGATGTCGAAGCAGTAGCCTGTGTAACCAAGCGATTTAAACCCTTCGTTGTTGGTGGCAGGACGGTACACCAGATTGGAACCGTATGGCATTTTGGCTTTAAAGGCTATGCCAAGGGTGACCCGGCTAACCGGTTAACTCCCCATATAGGTGATGCCAATACTATGATTCCCGAATATAAAGCATGGTTATGCGACGTAAGGAGGGCTTAATATTATGGCTTTAAAAACAAACCTCTACGATGTAAGTAAATGTACAGCCTGTCGCGGTTGCATAATTGCATGCAAGGATTGGAACCAGTTGCCAGCAGTAATTGAACCCTTCAAGGGTAATTACTGTACTCACGAAGATACTAACGGCGATACATTTACCATCATGAGATTTATGGAATATGAGGAAGATCCCGCTGATGATGTTAAATGGCATTTTCTCAAATATCAATGCATGCACTGTCTCGATCCTGCATGTATGAAAGTATGCCCGCGGCACGCTTATACCAAAACTGATTGGGGAGCAACTTTCCATGACCCGGAAAAGTGTGTAGGTTGCCAATACTGCACCTATGCCTGTCCTTTTCATATTCCTAAATATAGGAAAAGGGAAGATAAGATTACCAAGTGTACACTATGTGTAGAGCGAGTGGAAGCAGGTTTAACCCCGGCATGCACTCGGACTTGTCCCACTGGTGCACTTTCCTTTGGTGACCGGCACGAATTGTTAGACTACGCCGAGGAACGGGTAAAGTTTTTGAGAGCCAACGGCTTTCCCAATGCTACTATATATGGCAAACTGGAGCTGGGTGGTTTGAACAAACTTTATATTTTAACCGATACTCCGGATAAGTTTGGACTCCCAATAGACCCCAAAGTTTCTTCTACAATTCCTGCCTGGAAGGACTGGATACAACCTTATGTTGGCTGGCTGATTCCACTGGCACTGGCCGGTTCTGCATTCAGTTTTGTAACTACTCGAATACTAGCTGGCAAACACGAAGAACACGCTGAAGGGGGGCATGAATAATGCAGTTGATTCCTGAATATCGCGAAGATCTACCAAGAGTCGAGCGTTTTAACTTCGTAGCTAGAATGACTCACTGGGGTCATACAGTAACCTTTATCCTGTGCCTCCTTACCGGGTTAGTGCTGTTTCTTAATAGCGGTGCTGACTGGCTAGCTGCTATTTTTGGCGGTTATAATGGGGCGGGACTGGTACACCGAATAGCTGCAGTTACCCTTACGATATTCCTGGTTATATTTGTAATATTTGATTTTAAAGGTATTATCAATTGGGTAAAAGACTTATTACGTTTTGGCAAGGATGATATTATATTTGTCATGAAGTTTCCCTTGGAGTTCCTGGGTTTTCCAGTGAAAATGCCGCCTCAGACTCGTTTTAATGGTGGTGAAAAAGGTAACTCCATGTTAACCCCGACCTGTGTAATTCTGCTAGTTTTAAGTGGTTATATCATGTGGTTCCCAACAATATTCCCAGCCGGCCTGGTTCGGATTAGCTATCCTATCCATGATATTGCTATGGTTCTGGCTACTTTCATGGTATGTATGCATGGTTACCTGGGTTCTTTCCATCCTGGCTCTGGTGAATCTTTCTGGGGAATGTGGAAAGGTACAGTTAGGGAAGATTGGGCCAAACACCATCATGCTATTTGGTATGAGGAAACCTACGCTGACAAAACTGATGCTGACAGCGATGCTGAATAAGCCTTGATTTGGGTTCTATAATAAGGGGGGATTTTCCCCCCTTATTTTATCAATAAATTAATGGATTTAATATTTGGTAATACTATTTTGTGTAGGAAATTAGTTTACGAGGAGTGATAATGTTTGCTAAAACATGAACCCCCGGTTGAATTACCCGAAGGCTACGTCGATTTTTTTAAAGCTCTGGAAAGTTGGCAAAATGAAGAGGTCATAAAGCACAGGAAACTGTACACTCCTGCGAAACATGATTTGAAGCAAATAATAACTTCCCAAAAAAATCCGTTGTTAACCCAGGTAAAACCTCAAATAGATGCTGATATGTTAAAGGATTTGTATACCCGATTGCTAGATTTTTTGTTAGAACAACGACCGGAAATACAAGAAGTAATTAAGAATATTAGTAGTCAGATTGACCAAATGGATTTTGACAAAATAAGTGCATCCTTTATCCAATCAGATATGGAATATTTTGAAAACCTGGCAGTTCAGATGAATGTTAGTTACGATTTGCTTTTTTTCTCGATTGATCATGCTATCCGGCCACTGTTGCGTATTTTCGCAGAACCCTACAGCCAGGATTTAAGTGATGACTTGTTTTATTGGGAGTTCCCTGCTATTTGTCCAGTCTGTGGGAGTAAATCACATATATGCAGGCTAAATGCAGGTGACGGTCAACGCTTCATGTTTTGTGACCGCTGTTTTACAGAATGGCATGTCAGGTATCTATATTGCGTTTATTGTGGCAATGACCAGGCCAAGGATATTTACTACCTTAATGTTGAAAACGACGACGCCTACAAATTATTCCTGTGCAACAAGTGTAAAGGATATTTAAAGACTTATGATGGACGGAGTCTAGGTAAATCTACAGATTTATTTATCGCTAATATAGAATCTGTTTACCTGGATATGCTAGCCCAGGAAAAGGGCTATACTAACCACGACAACGACTAGTGGGACAAGGCTCCCTTGTCCCAGAGATAAAAGGCCGGGGATTTTCAAAAAATCCCCGGCCTTTTTTGCTTTATATTTCTATTCTACTATATTTTTTCTAGACGGGCTGCGCATACCTTGTATTCTGGTATACCAGCAACCGGGTCAAGAGCAGCGGCATTAGTTAAAACATTGGCTGCAGCTTCACTGAAATGGAAGAAGGTAAAAATTACGTTTTCTTCCAGGATATCAGTTATCTGAGCCTTTAGTTCAATACTGCCTCTTCTGGTAATTATCCTTACTGTTTCACCATCAACAATATTCAGCTTTTCAGCAGTTACCGGGTTAACCTGGACTTCATTCTCCGGTTGATGTGTATCCAAGGCTTCTGCCCTTCTGGTCATGGTACCGGTGTGATAATGGAATAGGCTGCGCCCGGTACTTAGAATCAGCGGATATTCTTCATCCGGTAATTCTGCTGGTTCATTAAACTCGATACCATGGAAAAGTCCCAGGCCACGATTGAATTTTTCCTTATGCAGTATCGGCGTACCCGGATGTTCTTCAGTCGGGCAGGGCCAATGCAGACCTTCGCCTTCCAGGCGCTGGTAGGTGATACCTGCATAAGATGGAGTTACGGTCCTCATCTCGTTAAATATTTCTTCGGGTGAACTATAGTCCATGGGGTATCCCAAACGGTTGGAAAGTTCGCACAGTATCTGCCAGTCAGGCCGTGCATCTCCCCGCGGGGTAATGGCCTGGCGCACCCTCTGTACCCTTCTTTCAGTATTACTGAAAGTACCTTCTTTCTCAGCAAAGGTTGTACCCGGGAACACTACATCTGCCCTCTGAGCCGTTTCCGTAAGGAAGATATCCTGTACTATCAGCAGTTCCAGGTTATCCAGAGCCTCTTCTACATGCTGCAAATCAGGATCACTAACCATAGGATTCTCACCAAACACGAAGATACCTTTTAAGTCACCCTCGTAAGCTTTGTTAATAGCAGCCGTCAGAGTTACACCATTATTCGGTGAAAGCTTAACTCCCCAGGCCTTTTCAAATTTTTCCCTTACCTCAGGATTAGTTACCTGCTGGTAAGCCGGGTAAGTTACTGGTAGGGCACCCATATCACAGGCTCCCTGAACGTTGTTCTGGCCACGCAGCGGATTTACTCCGGTACCCGGTTTGCCCAGGTTACCAGTTAACAGAGCCAGGTTGCAGACTGATTTAACATTATCAGTACCGGTGCTATGCTGAGTCAAACCCATAGCATAGCATATCGAACCCCGTTCGGCACTGGCATAAATGCGGGCTGCTTTCCTGATATCCTCCGCTGGTACACCAGTTATGGGTTCCACATATTCTGGAGTGTATTTTTCCAGTACTTTGGCCACTTCTTCAAAACCTTCGGTTCGATTTTCTATAAATTCTTTGTCTAACAGGCCTTCACTAATAATGACATTCATCATGCCATTAACGAGAGCCACGTCCGTACCCGGCCGAAACTGCATATAAACATCGGCCATTTCTGCCAAATCTATTCTGCGAGGGTCGGCCACAATCAATTTAGCTCCATTTTTCCGTACATTACTTTTGATTTTGTAACCTATAACCGGATGATTTTCCGTGGTATTGGTACCAATAATGAATATTGCTGTTGCATCATTTTGCAATTCGTTAATAGAATTAGTCATTGCGCCACTTCCGAATGCTGCCCCCAGACCGGCGACAGTAACGGAGTGTCAGAGACGGGCACAGTGGTCGACATTGTTGGTCCCCAACACCGCCCTGGTGAACTTCTGAGCCAGGTAGTTTTCTTCGTTGGTAATCCGGGCCGAGGTAAAAACAGCCATGGAATCGGGCCCGTGCTCTTCCTTGATCTGACCCAGACGGCTGGCTATGAAATCCAGTGCCTCGTCCCAGGAGGCTTCCTGGAGTTCGCCATTTTTCCGGATCAATGGTTGAGTCAGGCGTTCCGGGGAATTGATAAACTCCCATCCGAAGCGGCCTTTGACACATAGAGCCCCTTTGT
>DUMX01000002.1 GCA_012839665.1 Gelria sp. | reverse complement strand
CGGTGTCGTTGGAGTTGCAGCCTGAATTTGATATTTGAACAACCGGTAATGAACGGTTACCTTATTGCCCAGGGAATCGTAAACATCCCTCGAGCCGGGAACTATATCTTTAGGATCAGGATAGTTATCATAATCTTCTTTGGTAATATCCTCAATTTGGGCAATTTCAACACCTGAGTCCAAGTTCTGGGAAAATTTTACCTCTGTGGTAGCCCGGGCTTCAATGGATTTATAGTCGCCAATACTGATATTGGTCGGGTCACCACTGGTGTTGAGTTCCCAGGTATCGCGGTTGGCCAGCCAACCCTGTACCCTGAGGCCATCAGCGTTTATAAGGTTTCCCTGAACATCAAAGTCAAACGCCCCGGCCCGAGTATAATACCGGTTATTGCCATCGTTAACCACAAAATAACCGTTACCGTCAATAGCCATATCGGTAAGTTTGCTGGTGCTGGTAGCAGGGGCTCCGGTATGAATCTGGTCAATACTGCTTAAAGCCATGCCCAGCCCCACACCCATAGGGTTAGTTCCGCCCCGAGAACCGGTGGGGTTGGAAGCCCCCCTGACATTTTGGTAGAGCATATCCTTAAACACTACCCGGCTTTTCTTAAAGCCGGCCGTATTTACGTTAGCTATGTTATTACCGATTACATCCATGCGGGTCTGGTGGTTCCGGAGACCGGAAACGCTCGCATACATTGAACGCATCATATCTAAATATGACCTCCTTCTAACTGTAGTTGTTTCTTAGTTAGGATGCTTCCGTCATTTAGCATCCTCAAGGCTTCCTTTTAGAGGTCCAGCCTTATACTATTACTGCACTGTCAATATTGGTAAAAACGTTTTCCTTGAGACTCTGCTCATCTACCGCAGTAATTACGGTGTTATTCTTAATGCTTACCACCAAAGCTAAATTATCCATGAGAATTAAGGAGTCTCGGGCTCCTTTTTCCCGGGCTTTACCAACTGCATTCTCCAAGCGGGCTATTTCTGCCTCTCCCAATTCGATATTGCGAGATTGCAGCCTTTGCTGGGCATGCCGCGAGAATTTTATTTCCTCCTGGAGTTTTTTCTGCAGTACCTGTTCGAAACTACCTTTGCCAGTCCCTGGAGTTTGAGTAATATTACCTTTTTTACTGGGAGCAGGGGGTTGAATAACTGGTTGTGGAAAAAATATTTTATTAGTCACTCGTTTCACCTTCCCCAGGTCTTAAGATGGTTAGTAATTCTTCCAACCGCTCCATTAGTTGACTTAACTGGTCATTACCCTGGTTTGGTAATCCCCCTACCTGGAAAATATAAGCGGGGTCAATTTGCTGGCCGTTAATAAGATAATAAAAAGCACCGTTTTTGAATAATACCGAATCTACCATCCCGGTTAGTATTTCCGGGGTTTCTTCCTCCAGGCTATCCGGATCCAGATAAGCAACCTCACGTCCTACCAGATTAGCGGATTGCTGGAACATCAAAGCTGGTATCAAATTATTGTTGATATTATCCGCCAGCTTTTCAAAACCAGTATTAAGGTTTTTCATCTGTTCCAGGGAACTAAAAGTCGCCATCTCAGCTATGAATTCCCTATCTTTCATGGGCTCCAGAGGGTCCTGGTATTTTAGTTGCGCTATTAAGAGTTTTAAAAAATCATCTTTATCCAAAATGGTTTTGGGAGCCTTAACCGTTGCCTCATTGGGATTGGTCTCTCGTAACCAGGGAACGGTTTCGGTTATCATGTTATCCATCTGCTTCACCTCCTAAATTAGAAAATTCAAGCTGCCATTTTCGTTATAACCGTAATCTGCTACTCCTTTAGTTACAGCAGGGTCCATTTCTTCGTATCCACCCGTATACTGTTTGCCCTCATAAGGGCCGTCTCGCTGACGTCCTTCTGCGAATTGCCCTTCTTCCCATAAATACTGGCGGCTGCTTTCAGAACCGTCAAATAAACCACCATTGTTAAGCTGTACACTAACTTCAGTACGGTCCACTCGTAGTCCCTGGGACTCCAGGTTTTGCCTGAGCATATTTAAATTGGTTTCCAACATCTGCTTTACCTGCTGGCTTTCAGCTATAAAGCGAGCAGTTACCACTCCTTCTTCCACCATTACCTTTATGGTCAGCCGGCCTAAAAACTCAGGTTTCAAGTCTATCCTGAGCTCCGATAACTTATTGCTAAACAGGAGTTCAGCTTTTTGTACTACCTGAGCCATTATTTCCCGGGCCGTGGGCAAGTTTTTACTGCTATCGGCAATAGTAGTAGCCCTAAATAAATCTGTATCGCTTCGAGACAGGGTATTTAGTACTGCTTTACCATCGTCAACAATTGCTTTGGCCTGGCTCTCCGGAATGGGAGCAGGTTCTGAATTGAGCCGACTGGCGTTGAGGCGATGAGTCTCGAAGTTTATCAGTTTTTTGACATCAGTAGTTGGACTATTTTTACTGGTAGCAATAAAATCCCGGTTGGTATCCTGCTTAGTTTCTGCCCCGGATTCGGACTGCGCTTTTTGGTTTCCACTTTGAGGTGGTAATGATTCCTTGGCCAATGGTTTTATCTCAGGTGCCTCTTTTGCTACTTTTTCAACAGCGGGTGTCATCTGTCCCGAGTTGACTTCCGGTTTTACTTCCTCCCCTGCTGGCATAGGTGCGGCAATGGTTTTATCAGTTAAGGATTGATCCAAATTATTACTGCTTATACTGGTAATTTCTGTTCTGTCCGTCTGCTCTGGTGCTATAAACGTTGTTGCTACCGGGTTAATTTGCTCTTCCCCGGTTGCAGTGGATGAACTATTGCTGTTACTATCGGTAGTCAGCTGTTGTCCATTTTGAGGGTCTGAAGCTATGGTTTTTGTATCTTCAGGTTGTGAAT
>DUMX01000328.1 GCA_012839665.1 Gelria sp. | reverse complement strand
GTGCCCGTCCTCAACCAAAGATTTTTAGCCTATGGTCATATTTTTGGGGGCTATGGTCATTTACACAGGGACAGTATTCAATATGTAGTTGTACCGCTACATTTAAATAGTGGTTTTGGAGTATGTTTCCCCAGCATGGCAGTGACAGGTAGTACCATGGTTTTAAGAAAACGCTTTTCACTTAACAAATTCTGGAATGATGTGCGTAAATATCAGATAGATTACTTTGTTGGAGTCGGGGAAATGTGTCGTTATCTTTATAATGCTCCACCCAGAGAAGATGATGGTGATACTACCTTAAAATCAGTAATGGTAAATGGGATGTTAGGCTTTTTAGTTGAACCCTTCAAAAAAAGGTTTAACCTGGATAATGTAATAGAGATTTATGGCAATGTTGAGGGAATGGGTGGCGTTATTAACTACGATGAAAAGCCTCATATGTGTGGTAATCTTAATTTCGCAGGAATGCGGGTAGGTGAAGTGGTACGCTGTGATTTGTTAACTGAAGAAATATTACGCGGTGAAGATGGGTGGGCTATAAAATGCCAGCCGGGGGAAACCGGACTTTATCTATGCGAGATAAATGAAGCCACTCCCTTTGATGGATATATTAATGATCCGGAGGCAACTGCTGAAAAAATAGTCGAAAATGTATTTGAGCCGGGTGATAAATATTTCAATACCATGGATTTAATGGTTCTTCATGAAGATGAGTATATTTCATTTGTGGACCGCCTGGGAGCAACTTACCGCTGGAAAGGTAAAACGGTATCAGCACATGCGGTAGCCGATGTAATAGTGAAGTACTTCGGCCCGATTGAAGATGCTTATGTATATGGTGTGAAAATACCCGACATGGAAGGCAGGTGTGGCATGGCAGCAATTACTTTATTTGAGGATGGAAAGCTGGATTGGAAAAAGTTCAGTGATTATATAGGTCGACGTATGCCTGAACATGCCAGGCCACTATTTATTCGTTTATGCAAGACGAAAAATGGAGTCGATTATCTGAGCGAACACCGGGAGCGTTTGAAAGATGAGGGCTATTCGCCATCGTTAATAAAAGACCCATTATATTATTTTGACCCGCAGAAAAACAGTTATTATCCCTTAACATCGGAGGTTTATGGTTTAATTCAACAAGGTAAGATAACTTTTTAAAAGCAACTTTCCTCCTTCGTCCTGCATAGCGACTGCTTCCAGACCAGCATCGGCGACAAAAGCGAAGGCAGGGTGGCCGGTAAATTTAGGGCAACCTGGTAAAAAATAAAGAAGGTTATAATGACTCTAAGTAGAATGATTAATGTAAATGAAGGACTCTTTCCGACATGGTTCCGGGCGGTTAATATAACAAATATCATAAAACAAACCAGGTCCCGGGGTATCCCGGGGCTTATATTTTTTTAAGGGCTTGTAAACTTGCTTTCGTTTTATACAAATCACACTTTAGGAGGGCAAATTACTGTGGCAGAGCAAAACTCAGCAAATGTAGGTTTTGAGAAACAATTATGGGAATCGGCTAATATATTACGGGGCAATATTGATGCCTCAGAATATAAACATGTGGTTTTAGGGCTTATTTTCTTGAAATACATATCAGACAAATTTGAAGCCCGCTATCAGGAACTGGTGGCTGAGGGCGAAGGCTTTGAAGAAGACCTGGATGAATACATAAGAAAAGGTGTTTTCTATGTGCCGCCGGCGGCTCGATGGTCAGCAATTGCCGCCAAAGCCCATGATCCTTCTATAGGCAAGGTTATTGACGAGGCTATGTACTGCATTGAGAAAGAGAATAAACGACTTAAAGGGGTCTTGCCGAAAAACTACGCCCGGCCTGAACTTGATAAACGGCGCCTGGGTGAAGTGGTAGATTTGTTTACCAATATAGCCATGATTGAGCAAGGCGATAGCAAGGATGTTTTAGGCCGAGCTTACGAGTACTGCCTGGCCAAGTTTGCCGAGCAGGAAGGTAAACTGGCAGGGGAATTTTACACCCCGGCCTGTGTAGTTAGAACCCTGGTTGAGGTGTTAAAACCTTACAATGGCCGGGTATATGACCCTTGTTGCGGCAGCGGGGGTATGTTTGTACAATCAGCCCGGTTTATTGAAAACCACCAGGGCAACATTCGCAACATATCTATATATGGACAGGATAGCAACGCCACCACCTGGAAAATGTGCATGATGAACCTGGCTATCCGGGGATTGGAAGCGGATCTAGGCCGATATAATGCTGATACTTTCCTGGACGATTGCCACCCTACCCTGAGGGCAGATTTTATCCTGGCCAATCCTCCCTTTAACCTTTCCGCTTGGGGACAGGAACGGCTAAAAGATGATGTGCGATGGAAGTATGGGTTACCCCCGGCCCGTAATGCCAACTTTGCCTGGATGCAGCACATGATTCACCACCTGGCCCCCAACGGTAAAATCGGCCTGGTACTGGCCAATGGCTCCTTAGCCAGCCAAACCGGCGGGGAAGGGGAGATAAGGAAAGATATTATCGAAGCTGACCTGGTGGAAGGTATAGTGGCCATGCCGCCGCAGCTATTTTATACTACTCAGATTCCGGTGTCCCTATGGTTTTTAAGCAAAAACAAAAAACAGAAAGGCAAAACCATATTTATTGATGCCCGCAACCTGGGTACCATGGTAAGCAGGAGACTGCGGGAACTAACTGATGATGATATTGCTAATATTGCCGGTACGTTTGAGGCCTTTGAAAATGGGACTTGTGAAGATATTTTGGGGTTCTGTGCGGTGGTAGAAACGGCTGAGATTGCCAAACACGATTATATTTTAACCCCCGGCAGATATGTTGGCATAGAAGAACAGGAAGATGATGGCGAGCCTTTTGATGAAAAAATGACACGATTAACCGGTGAGTTGGCTGAACTGTTTACCAAAAGGCAAGAATTAGAGCAGAAAATCAGGGAGCGACTGGGGGCGATTGGGTATGAGTTGTAGGGAGTGGAACGAGGTTAAGCTTAGAGATATTTGTACAAAAATTATTAGTGGCGGAACTCCATCTAGGAAAGTACCAAGTTATTTTGTTAACGGAACATATCGATGGGTAAAAACTCAGGAATTAAAGGATTGTAATATATATGAAACAGAGGAATGGATTACTGAAGATGGGTTACACAATTCGTCAGCAAAAATCTGCCCAATAAACACAATATCCATGGCTATGTATGGTGCTACAGTTGGGAAATTGGGTATCTTCAAAAACGAATGTGCAACCAATCAAGCCTGTTGTAATATGATTGTCAACCCAAGTTTCGCCAACTATCGATTCATCTTTTACAAATTGCTATATCATCGGGGTTCAATAATACGATTAGCAAATGGTGCAGCTCAACAGAATTTAAATGTGGGGATAATTTCGAACTATAAAATTAAGTGTCCTTTTCTCCCTGAACAAAAAGTCATTGCTGCCACTCTTTCTTGCCTGGACGATATGATTGAGTTAAACAACCGTAACAACCAGGTTTTAGAGGAAATGGCTCAGGCTATTTTTAAGCACTGGTTTGTAGATTTCGAATTTCCCAACCAGGACGGACAGCCCTATAAATCCAGCGGTGGTGCCATGGCCGATAGCGAACTGGGGAAGATACCGGAGGGGTGGAGGGTTGGTGTATTGGGTAATGTGCTTACTTTAAATTATGGCAAGGCTTTACCGGCAAAAAAACGAATTAATGGACAGATTAGAGTATATAGTTCTGCGGGTATTACAGGATTTCATAATCAAGCTCTTGTGAATGAACCTAGTATCATTGTTGGAAGGAAAGGTACTATAGGGACTGTTTACTATTCGACAGAGCCATCATTTTGTATTGATACTGCATATTATGCAACACAAAAGGATAGTCAATATCCGCTACTATTAATGTATCAGATTTTGAAGGAACTTAAATTAAATCAGTATAATGAGGATAGTGCAGTTCCTGGTTTAAACAGGAACACGGTATATGACATTAGAATTATTATCCCGCCAGATGCTATATTAAACCAATATAACGAAATCTTGATTTCAATCTATAGTTTGATCTTTGATAACACATTACGAAACCAAACGCTTACCGCAACCCGCGACACCCTGCTCCCTAAACTCATGTCCGGTGAAATCAGGGTACCGGTTGAGGAGGTGGTGTGATGCCGTTTACCGAGCAGGTTTATGAAAATGCCATAATTGAGCTGATACGCGACAAATTAGGCTATGAGTATCTCTATGGCCCCGATGTAACCAGGGATTACCACTCACCCTTATACGATGAAATGCTTGCCTTCTCACTCGCCGCAATTAATCCCACTCTTTCCCAGGATGCCATCAATGAAGCCATATTTAAGCTTAAGAACTATGACAGTGTGCAATTAGTACAGAAAAACAAGGTCTTCATGGATTACCTGCAAAATGGCATTGAAGTAAGTACCTTACATAATGGCGAACCCCAATATGACCGGGTCAAACTAATCGACTATGATAACCCGCATTTGAACAGCTATACGGTTATAAATCAGTGGACAGTAATAGAAAACGAGCAAAGGCGCCCGGATGTAGTCATATTTATCAACGGCTTACCCCTGGTAGTAGTTGAACTCAAGTCCTGTTCCCGGGAAGAAACTGATGCCTCTGCCGCCTACCGCCAACTACGCAACTATATGCAGGATATTCCCAGCCTGTTTGTATATAATGCTTTTTGTATAATGAGTGACCTGGCTACATCAAAAGCAGGAACTATTACTGCCAACGAAGATCGCTACATGGAATGGAAAACTACGGACGGAGATTATGAAGAAACCAAATATGCTACCTTTGACGTATTATTTGAAGGTATGTTGGAGAAACGCCGGTTGTTGGATATTATTAAGAACTTCATGGTGTTTTCCGATGATGTCAAAATCCTGGCCGGGTATCACCAGTATTTTGCCGTTAAAAAAGCTATCGAGCGCAGTATAATCGCTACCGCCACCGATGGTAAGGGAGGAGTTGTCTGGCATACCCAGGGTAGCGGGAAATCCCTTTCCATGGTGTTTTATACTAAACTCCTGCAAGAGGCCTTGCAAAGCCCAACCGTGGTAGTGTTAACCGATCGCAACGATTTAGATGACCAGCTATTTAACCAATTTGCCAAATGTGCCGATTACTTACGCCAGGTACCGGAGCAGGCCGAGAATCGCGCCGACCTTAAAAAAAGGTTGGCCGGGCGTGTGGCTAACGGGATAATTTTTACCACTATGCAGAAGTTTGAGGAATCAACTGAACCCCTTTCAGATCGTAAGAATATAATTGTAATTGCTGATGAAGCCCACCGCAGCCAATATTCATTGGGTGAAAAGATTGATGCTAAAACGGGTAAGGTTACTGTGGGATTTGCCCGCCTGGTCAGGGGCAGCCTGCCTAATGCCACCTTTATCGGGTTTACCGGTACCCCAATATCCTTAAAAGACCGTTCTACGATTGAAGTGTTCGGTGATTATATTGACGTTTATGATATGACTCAGTCAGTTGAGGATGGCGCTACCCGCCCGGTGTATTATGAAAGCCGGGTCATAAACCTGGGGCTGGATCAAGAGGTGCTTAAGAGTATTGATACTGAATATGATATAGTAGCCGAGCAGGCCGAGCCCTATATAGTTGAGAAAAGTAAAAAAACCCTGGCCAAAATGGATGCCATATTAGGAGCGGATACGACTATTCAAACCCTGTGTCAGGATATGGTTACCCATTATGAAGACCGCCAAGATATTTTGACCGGGAAAGCCATGATTGTAGCTTATTCTCGGCCCATTGCCATGAAAATATATGAAGAACTTATGCGGCTTAGGCCGGAGTGGTCGGAAAAACTTAAAGTAGTAATGACCGGTAACAATGACGATCCCGAGGAATGGAAAACAGTAACGGGTAATAAGGCTTATCGCATGGAGTTGGCCCGGAAATTTAAAGATGACCAGGACGAGATGAAGATTGCTATCGTGGTGGATATGTGGTTGACCGGATTTGATGTGCCTTCACTGGCAACTATGTATATATATAAACCAATGCAGGGACATAACTTAATGCAAGCCATTGCCAGGGTTAACCGAGTATTCGGTGACAAAGAAGGTGGCCTGATTGCTGACTACGTGGGTATTGCTGCCGCCTTAAAGGAAGCCATGAACGATTATACCGTACGTGACCGGAACAACTATGGCGATACTGATATTTCTAAATCGGCATTACCCAAATTTATTGAAAAATTGCAGGTTTGTAAAGACCTTTTCCATCCCTTTGATTTATCTCCGTTTCTGGAGGGGAGCGATCTGGACCGGGCTACCACCATTGTAGAGGGAATAAACTTTATTATCGCCAACCAGGAGAAAAAGGAATTATTTATTCGTGAAGCCTTATATCTCCGCCAGGCCGCATCTTTGTGCCGTAGTCTGCTAGATAAGACCCAGCGCTTTGAAGCCGCCTTTTTTGAAGCGGTACGAACCGCCCTTACCCGAATTGTGACCGAGAAGAAACTTTCCCTAAAAGAAATTAATGCCCGCATTAATGAACTCCTGAAGCAGAGCATCAAGAGTGAGGGAGTTATCAATTTATTTTCTGATGTTGATACTAAGTATTCTCTCTTTGACCCGGCATTCTTAGAGGATATTGCCAATATGCAGCAAAAGAACCTGGCCGCCGAGTTGCTCAAGAAATTAATCCAGGAGCAAATATCGGTGTATAAGCGCACCAATGTCGTAAAGTCGGAGTTATTTTCAGAAAAGATGGCGCGCCTGATGAATTCCTATGTTAATGGTCAAATCAATAATGCTGTAGTAATCGAGGAACTCTTGAAAATGGCGGCAGCTATTGCTAAGGACCATAATGCCGGTGAAGAATTAGGGTTGACCGTAGAAGAGAAAGCCTTTTATGATGCCCTTCTAAAACCTGCAGCGATAAAGGATTTTTACTCCAACGAAGCCCTGATACAAATAACGAAAGAGTTAACCGATATGCTCAGGAAAAACCGGACCATAGACTGGCAAAAAAAAGAACAAGCCCGAGCCGAAATGCGCTCCATGGTAAGGCGCCTGTTGAAAAAATATAAGTACCCCCCGGAAGGACAAGAGGAAGCCCTTAATACCGTCATCGCTCAATGTGAGATGTGGGCCGGATAAATATGTTGCAAGCAAGCCAAAGAAAAGCCTTTCAGCCCTAACTGCTAACTTTACTTAACGGTGTGATTTGAAAGATGTTGCTGTTTACCCAGGTTTAACGATATTTTGTGGGGAGGTATAAAACATGGGTTTTTTTGATACCGTCGGTAAAATGATAAAAACGGCTAGTAGCATGTCACCAGCAGGGTCTTCTTCTTTGCGCTCGGCAGCGCAAAACCCGGACTTAAATTGCCCAGGTGTGTACAAAGTGTTTTATTCTGGGCAGCTGATGAAAGTTGGTAAGGCAGAAGATGGTTTAAGAAAGAGGTTTAGTGACTACTATCGAGGTAAAGCGGGCGGCACCGCATATTTAAAATATATTGATGAGTCCAATCGTGGCCAGGTATCGGTTCAATGGAGAAAGTGTGAACGGAATCAATGTCGGCAATTAGAAACACGAATGTACGATGAAGCGAAGGCTGCAGGTGAAAAATTACCCTGGTCTAACCGGAGATAAGCTAGTATGTAAACGTCAAAAACTTCACACATACTAGTGCCTCAGCCAAAATGAGACAATTAACCTGAACAAAAAACAGGGGATGCGTTGAAGAACTTATGGAAGATGCAAAAAATGCACATTTGAGTGAAGTGAATTTAGAATGATTGTTATGCCCCATACGGGGCTTTTTTTAGTAGAAAAATGTGGTAAAATGCGTAGCCAAAAGGGAAGACCTCCGGCTCCTGGTGTAGAACCGGGAGAGGGGGTGATGGCAACGAGCTTTACGGAAGTATGCGCTCTGTTAATGCTACTAATTGCGGTAGCTGGCCTTGTTCACCAGCTCAATCAAAGAAAATAGGCTAATACATATGTATTAGCCACAGTAAAAGTTAAGTCTTAATACTAGTTGCACCAGGAGTTGTAGAAAAACTTCCCGATGGCTAGAGAGGTTTCCGGTTACCGCCGGGGACCTCTTGTTAATTATTATACACATTTTTATAATTTATTCCACTAAAACAGCCTTTTAAATTAAGGCTGTTTTTCCATGCTCAAAATTAGAAAGGAGTGACTCTATGAAACGACTAGCAATAATACTATTAGGTATTTTCGTTTTAATTCTATTCCCAGTCTTATCAGCAGAAGCATCAGGTGGAGGAAACAAAGGAACGGTGAAGCGAGGCGATTATGGGGCTTTCGAGTACATTCAATGGCAAATCAAGGGTACGGGAGCTACTAATCCAATCCGATACCGAGTTATAGAGCGTCAAGTTACCATCAACGGTCATACGGCAGTGTTTTCACCTAACTTACCTGACCCTGAACCTGGCAAGACTATAACCAATACTTTTATTGCCACAGCAGATGATTTAGCAAGAAGTATGCAAACCACCCCACAGCAAGTAGAGGACTGGATGAATTCAGGTGAAGTGGCGCATATGTCAGCAGAGGAAAATAATATCTCAAGGCAATCTTCTTCTACAAGCCTGGAATAAAAGCGGCTAAAAGTAGCTACACTGGGCGTAATCCCAAAAATCTCAAAACCGCAAACGTATCGTAAATAGGCATCAACCTTAAGTCGTTCAACCAGTTGGGTAAACCCATTCATGTTCTCTAAGCGCATAGCAATCAGGGCATTTAGCATAGCGTATTCTGGATATGGTTTTGGACCAGGTTTATTATCAGGTTTATTAAGTTTGGTAGGAACTGGTTTTAAATCAAGGGACCTGATAATAAACCTGGTCCAAAACCATATCCAGAATACGCTATGCTAAATGCCCTGATTGCTATGCGCTTAGAGAACATG
>DUMX01000327.1 GCA_012839665.1 Gelria sp. | reverse complement strand
CGTTCCGTCATGTTGTCGTAATACCGATGCAGCCATTTTCACCAGTGGTTGCGTGTGTGCTTGCAACATACGAGGTTAATTAGTATGGAGTTTTTTTTGCCTATGGAACCGATAATTCGTGAGCAGGTTTTTGATAGCGAGGATTTTACCTACCAGCTTAAATGGGATGGGGTCCGGATGTTGGCCTATTGCGAAAATGGTCAGGTCAACCTGATTAATAAAAGGCTTAATAACCGGACGGCTCAATATCCTGAACTGCAAATGATAACCTCATTACTACATGGTCGCAAAGTGGTTTTGGATGGAGAAATAGTGGCGTTTAAGGATTCTAAGCCCCATTTTCCGGCGGTAATGCGCCGGGATAATGCCCGAACCCAGAAGAGTATTACCATGCTGCTCGAGGAAGTACCGATAAGCTATATTGTTTTTGACCTCCTGTGGGATGAGGATAAAGACCTGCGGGCTCGCCCCCTGATGGAGAGAATACAGCACCTCCGGGACATACTAACACCTCAGGCGAGTATTCATCTAATTGAGGATTTTCCTTCCGGCAGCAGTCTTTTTACAGCGGTACAGGCGGCCAACCTGGAAGGCATTGTGGCCAAGAGAAAGACTAGTTCCTACCTGGCGGGGAAAAAACACCGCGACTGGTTTAAAATAAAACATCGCCGCCGGCAATCGTGTGTAATAGGCGGTTATACTCTTCGTAATAATACGGCTAATTCTTTATTGTTAGGGGTATACCAGGGGGACAGCCTGTATTATGTGGGCCGGGCCAGTAGCGGCCTGAGTGAAGGTCAGTTGAAGGAACTCCACTCCGGATTAACCAGTTTACAAACGGATAAAGTACCTTTTGTATCGCTTCCACCGAAAATAGTGCAGGAATCTTATTTTGTTATGCCGGTCCTGGTGGTAGAGGTGGAGTTTGCCGAATGGACTGAAAATATGCATCTGCGCTCACCAGCTATAAAAGGGTTTCTAAAAATTGCACCGGAACAATGCCGGCTGTGAAAATATAGACGGAGAATAGATATGAATTAAAACTGGAAGGGAGAAGATTTAGTGGCTGGTAATACGATTAGTATAGAGGGGCGGAGGTTTGCTCTGAGCAATCTGGATAAGGTGCTGTGGCCCCGGGATGGGTATACCAAAGGGGAATTGATTAATTACTACGCGGAAATAGCCCCCTATATTATTCCTCACCTGCAGGGGCGTCCTATGGTTTTTACCCGATATCCGAATGGAATAGAAAAACAAAGTTTTTACCAAAAAAACGCTCCACCATCACTTCCGGAATGGATAAACACCTTTACCTACTATTCCCCCGATTCCCAACGCGATATTAATTTTATTCTGGTGGATGAGAGTGCTACCCTGGCTTGGTTAGCTAATCAGGCCTGTATTGAGATGCACCCCTGGCTTTCCGGTACTGGTTCGGTGGATTACCCGGACTTTGTTGTTTTTGACCTGGACCCTTCGCCGGGAAATAGTTTGGCAGAGGTCAGAACAATTGCCTTCTTAACCCGGCGCATTCTAAATGAGTTGGGCCTGCGCAGCTATATTAAAACTTCGGGTTCGCAAGGGCTGCATGTTTACCTGCCGGTTAAAAATGAATACAGTTATGAGAAAATTCGAGATTTTGCCCGTACCGTAGCTGAAATTATTTGCACTATGCAACCCGATATAGCCACGGTAGAAAGAACGGTTAAAAAAAGAGACGCCAAAGTTTATGTGGACTATATGCAGAATGTAAGAGGCAAAACCCTGTGTTCAGTCTACAGTGTGCGCCCTCGCCCTGGCGCTACCGTTTCTGCACCCCTGCACTGGGATGAAGTAGATAAGGTTAGACCCTCTGATTTTACCATAAAGTCAATTCTCCCCCGTTTGCATGAGGTCGGAGAGCTTTTTGCCCCGGTCTTAAACGACCGGCAATCTCTGGACACAGCTGCGTCGCAGCTAGGCTTGCAATTAGCTTGAACGGGAAACCGCGGAATCTTTCGGATTTATGCGGGTTAGAGCTAACCCCGTTTGATGAAAAATAAACTATTGTTTTCAGTGTAAACTTTTGCTTGTTTGGTATTACAGAGATAGGAAAGACAGGCTGACAAACTGGCCATTATGAGGACATATTGGTTACGATTTAGTGGCAGGTTGAACTTTTGCACCACCAGGGGAAGTATTTCTTCCCGTTCCCGGGGTTGGTCCATTACCTCAAGCAGGTACTCGAGCAAATTCATTAAGGTCCGGTAGTTGTAATCAATCAATTCGGCAATATTATCCTGTAACCCGCCATGAGACAGAAATATCTGTGCCACATCAAGACTTTTCAAGGTATTTAAGGTATCCAGGTGTTTTTCCACATCAGCCAAATACAGAAACGGAAATCCCTTTAATATGTCTATGCTTATCAGGCTGTCCCCGGCAAATAAAATGTCATCAGGGGTAATTATTCCGGTATGCTCCAGACTATGACCAGGGAGAGGTAGTATCTTGAAGCGAGTATTATTGATGAATAACTCGTCTTCCTCCACCCGAAAATCTACTTGTGAAGCTTCCGGCATTAAATATTTGTTTTTAAGCGCTTTTATAGGATTGGCTGAGAAAAGGGTATAAGGTATTAATATTGGATTTTCTATAAAGGCGGCCTCTATTGGTGATGCATATATCTCGCAACCGGTTGTTTCCTGTAAGTAGCGGTTCCCGCCGCAGTGGTCGGCATGGGCATGGGTGTTAAACAAACTGCGGACCTGGAAATTCCGCTTTTCCAGCACTTTATGTATGCGCCGGCCAAAGGCTTTACTGGCACCGCTATCAATCAGTAAGCAGCTATTATCAGGAAATACGTAAACACCTACTGCGCAAGGAAAATTTATGGCCCAGGTATTACCCTGTAAAACATGCATATTCACATTCTCATCCCCTTTCGTAGTTTTCTTTATTGAGTATCGGGGTACAAGCCACCACCAATGAAAATAGTTGCACCGGTATTGCGACAACATGCCGGAACGGCACAGGGGCCGTTCCCTACACTTCCCACCGGCGTTCCGGCATGTTGTCGCAATACCGGTGCAACTATTGGGTATGCGTCTAGCGTACGTGCCGGACAATAATAATTCTTAATCCGATACAGTTGCCATATG
>DUMX01000326.1 GCA_012839665.1 Gelria sp. | reverse complement strand
TTGAATGGGCAAAAACGGGAGTGGCATACCCAGCAAGGTAGCAATAAACATTACTAGCACTTCACCAATATTACAGCCTAAAAGATATCTAATGAACTTCCTTATATTATCATAGATAGCCCGACCCTCGTAAACCGCATTAACAATAGTAGAAAAATTGTCATCAGCCAGAATCATGGCTGCAGCCTCGCGACTAACTTCGGTCCCGGTAATACCCATGGCTACACCAATATCAGATGCTTTTAAAGCTGGAGCATCATTAACCCCATCACCAGTCATGGCAACTACGTGCCCATGTCTTTTCAATACTTTAACAATACGGTTTTTATGCTCTGGTGATACCCGGGCAAAAACTCTTTTATCAATAGCCCCTTGATAAAGTTCTTGGTCCTGCATTTTATCTATTTGAGGACCGGTAATTACTCCACCTCTATTAGATATACCGATTTCAGCAGCAATAGCCTGGGCGGTAACCGGATGGTCACCAGTAATCATTAGGGGTATTATCCCGGCTCTAATACATTCATGGACTGAGTCCTTAACCCCCACCCGGGGAGGGTCAATCATACCGCATAGTCCTACGAAAGTTAGGTTCTTTTCCATCTCCTCCTGGCCAAGTTGCTGCCAATCCCGGGGGTTTAACTTTTTATAAGCAAATCCCAGTACTCTTAAGGCCTGGGCAGCCCATTTTTCCTGAATATCATTAAGATAGTTCTGGTGACGGGGCTGTAATACTGAGATTTTACCATTTTCCATTACCTGTGAACAAAAAGAGGTAATTGTTTCCAAAGCCCCTTTCACCAGCAGGATATGTTCACCGTTTTTCTCTACTATAACACTCATAAGTTTACGGTCGGAATCAAAGGGAAATTCTTTTAAACGCTTAAAGGTAGGTTTCACTCCGGCTTTAGCGGCCATCACCAGTAGGGCTCCTTCGGTAGGGTCACCATAGATACCCCCGTTTTTTTCCAGACCGGAGTTGTTACAGTTGGCTGCGATTTGTAGTACCAGGCTGCAAGCTGCATCATCCTTGGGATTTACTGCTTTTTTCCCCAGCAAAAACTTACCCTTGGGATTATAGCCTTCACCCTCTACAACTATTGTTTTATTCAGAGTTGACATTCTTCTGACGGTCATTTTATTTTGAGTTAGAGTTCCGGTTTTATCGGAACATATTACCGTAGTACAACCCAGGGTTTCCACTGCCGGTAAACGCCTGATTATGGCATTTCTTTTGGCCATTCTCTGAACCCCCAGAGCCAGGACAATGGTTACAATAGCAGGTAAACCTTCAGGAATTGCTGCTACTGCCAGGCTGATACCGGCAAGAAACATAGTCAGCATCTCCTCACCCCGGTAAATACCCATCAGGGTGACCAGGCTGCAGACCAGGAGGCAGATTACAATTAGATATTTACCCAGTTGGTCCAACTTAATCTGCAGGGGAGTCATATCCTGTTTTTCACTTTTCATCATACGGGCAATCTGCCCCATTACCGTATCCATTCCCGTTGTTACTACTACTGCCTTCCCGCGACCGCGGGTTACCCCGGTTCCCATAAACACCATGTTACTCACATCAGCCAGAGGTATTTCCTGTGTAAACTGTGAGGAGGGGTCTTTAGCTATAGGCACAGACTCCCCGGTAAGAGAGGCTTCATCAATTTCCAGACTACTACTTTCCAGCAGTCTGAGGTCAGCTGGAACTCGGTCACCAGTTTCTATAAAAACAATATCCCCGGGTAAAAGTTCCTGCGCAGGAATATTATATTTTTTACCGTCTCGTAATACTCGGGCATAAGGTGCTGCCAGTTTTTTTATTTCTTCCAGAGAGCGTTCAGCGCGGTACTCCTGAATGAATCCTAGTATTGCATTTAATATTACAATCGCCATTATGGTAACGGCATCCGCCATAGCTCCTATTATCCCAGAAATTACCGTAGCACAAAGAAGAACAATAACCATGGTATCAGTAAGTTGTTTTAAAAAAATGGATAAGGGGTTAATTTTTTGACCTTGTTCCAGAACATTAGACTGCTCCAGAGCTCTTTTTTCAACTTCTTTAGTATTTAATCCCCTATCGCTGTTGGTCTTAAGCAGTTTCAGGATGTCTTCTATACTTTCCTGATACCAGAGGGTATTTATCATACTACTGCCTCCACTTGCCTTTTTGACCATTTTTATTCAATTGCGGACATTAAAAGAACAGGGGACGGGCCCAAGCCCCTCCCCTGTTTTACTGTTAACTTATTCCTTTTTTATCAGGACCTTTCACTCAACCATTGACTGATGGTAGGATATACTTCGTTTTTGGCTGTACCCCCAAAGACCAGTCCTCCATGACCTATTATGGGCTCCGAAGATAAGAGCTA
>DUMX01000325.1 GCA_012839665.1 Gelria sp. | reverse complement strand
CCAGGGAAAAATTATTATCGGTCCACTTAACTTCATCAAAAAAGCTATACCAGGAATTAGAAGAAGCCCGGAAACAGGCTCAAGCCGCCAATATGGCGAAAAATCAATTTTTAGCTAACATGAGCCATGAAATCCGTACCCCCATGATTGGCATCATGGGAGCGATAGACTTACTGGCCGAGAGTAAACTTGCTGATGAGCAGCACGAAAATATAGATATTATCCGTAAATGTGGTGAAGAACTGCTTAATATTATTAACAGCATCCTGGATATGTCAAAAATAGAATTAGGCCTGATGGAACTACATCCCAGAATCTGCAACCTTCCTGACCTTTTCGTTCGTCTGGTCAATATTGTAGAACCAATGCTAAAAGAAAAAGGGTTGTCTATTCATTTGGATATTTCCCCGGATATCCCCACACTGGTCAGAATAGATGAAGCTAAATTGCACCAGCTATTAATCAATATTCTTTATAATGCAGTTAAATTTACTAACCAGGGCTATATAAGTTTTACTGCCACCACCGAGGAAGTGGATGGAGTCCTCTGGCTCTCGTTAGCTATTTGCGATACCGGAATTGGTATTCCTGATCATGAAGTAGAGAAGATTTTCGACCCGTTTACTCAGGTGGATAATTCTGCCTCGAGACCATACGGGGGTACAGGCATGGGACTTTTTATTTCCAAAAAATTTGTGGATATGATGCAAGGAAGTATTTATATAAAAAGTCAAGAAGGGTTGGGCAGTACTTTCTTTATAAAAATCCCATTGGAAGTAATCTCCCACCTGGAAGTTAATCAAAATGTTAATCCTGTTTATAATGACAATTATGAGGACAAGTTGTTAACTGATTTTACCCCAATTAAGGTTTTACTGGTAGAAGACAACGAGCTCAATCAAAAAATCGTATCGCAAATGTTAGTAAACTACGGCTTTGAGATAACAATCGCTAATAACGGACTTGAATGTTTGCGGTTTCTACAAGAAATGCATTTCGACATAATCTTGATGGATATGCAAATGCCCATTATGGACGGCTATGAAGCTACCCGTATAATTCGCCAACATGAGGAACTAGAACATATTCCTATTATCGCCATGACTGCCCATGCTATGACTGGTGACCGGGAAAAATGTCTGGCCAGCGGTTGTACATCATATATAGCCAAACCCTTTAAAGCTGAAGAATTAACCCAGGAAATAAGGAAACATTTCCAGGGTGTATGTACGAATAATACTGACCCCGAGCTCAACAATTTTATAAACGAGCTTTTACCCGAGTTTATGACTCAACTTGAAAAAATGGTTGACAGCCTGGAATTAGCTTTTACCAACCGTGATTTAGAGGCTATAAAGAGCATCAGTCATGATATTAAAGGTACAGCAGGAATGTATGGTTTTAAGCAAATTTCCGAAATTGCAGCAGCAATTGAGGCAGCAGCCCGGGAAGAATCTTTTCCCAGGATGAAAAACGGTCTGAACCGACTATACCAACTTTATAAACAAGTTGTCCAGGTGAGTTAAGAGATATCCCGGTCGACAATAACTGTTATATGAGGTTATAATTAGGTGAAATTGTTATAGAGATATTTCTAAGGGGGGTTTATTTTGAAGTTTAGTACTATTTTATTCGATGTTACCGAAAATGGAGTAGCAACTATCACCTTCAACCGGCCTGATTCATTTAATTCTTTTAATGATACCCAAATAGGGGATGTGCTGGCTGCCTGTAAATTGGCAGAAGAAAATGATGCTGTACGAGTCCTGGTAATAACCGGAGCAGGAAAGTCTTTTTCTGCCGGGGGTGATGCCGGTATGCTGGCAACCATGAAAACTAGTTTTGATGCTCGTTACATATTTGACCGTTCCGCCCTACTAATTAAAACCATCTATAATTTTCCTAAACCTGTAATTGCGGCTGTAAATGGCGTAACAGCAGGAGCAGCTACTGGTTGTGCTTTGGCCTGTGATATAGTTATCGCCTCGGAAAAGGCCAAATTTGCCGCTAATTTTGTTAATATAGCTTTTGTCCCCGATGGTGGTACCTCCTGGTTCCTCTTTCACAAACTGGGGCATCACCGTGCTGCCGAAATACTATACACCGGTCAAATACTTACTGCCCAGGAGTGCCTGCAAGCCGGAATATTTAACCGGGTAGTGCCTCATGAAACCTTAACTGATGAGGTTAATAAAATGGCCGGGCAAATTGCTGCTGGACCACCTATTACTTTAAAATACATGAAGCAGATTCTACGTGCCTCCACTGATAAAGACCTGGATACGGTAGCATCATTGGAATCAGGTGCCCAGGTAATGTGCTGGAACTCCGAAGACTTCCGCGAAGGGATCCAGGCCTTCCTGGAAAAAAGAAGGCCACAGTTTAAGGGAAAATAGACGGGGAAAAGACACAGATAACACCGAACTTTTATGATTCACACAGATTATTCTTAAAAATATAACTTAATCCCAACTACTATTTTCATCCGTAGTTCATGTGCTTGGTGCTCTTGAAAGGGTTAATTTTTAATTCTTAATTCTGATATCACTGGTATCGATGGAGGGACCGTGGCCGGGATAGATCGTCTTGATTCCCCGGCCTTTTAATATATTTATACTCTTTACAAATTTGTTGCGGTCGTGCAGAAAAGGGGCAGGACGAGGTTTCCCTCTGAAAAGGTATTGCCATACAATTAAATCACCAGTAATAGCTCGCTTATCTGGCAAAAATAGCGAAGCTGAACCTAGAGTATGTCCGGGAGTAGGTATTATAAGGCCCTGGACCCCAAATTCTTGTAGTTCTAATTTTTCTTTAAATTCTATATCGGCTTTTATGCCATAACGCTTTTTCACCCTGAGGTTCTTACCTACCAGCTTAATTGCGCTGGCTATCGGATTAAGCGGATAAAGCGGTGCCTGTATGCCCTGATTGAAATAAGGGGCATCTAAACGATGGATAGCTATGGGCGCATCTATTTCTCTCTTTAATTCAAACACACTACCATAATGGTCAATATGGCCATGGGTTATAAATATCAGGCTAATATCAGTTTTTTTGACTTCATTTTTTTCCATAGCCTGCAGAATCCCCCGGCTAAATCCCGGGTCCCCACTGTCAACTATTATTGTTTTCTCTCCTATTACTAAATAGCTATTAGCAAAACGTAAAGGTATTCTAACAACCCTGGCTTCTACCATCGTATATTCCTCCCCCACTCCTCCTTCGTTTATTTCCTTCTTGACAGCATATACTAAATTCCCACGTTTTTTGCTATCTCTGCTATCTGGTGATGTTTGTTCATAGTGTAGAGATGAATTCCAGGTACCCCGCTGGTGAGTAAATCCTCTACCTGCATACTGGCATATTCTATTCCTGCCTTTCCCATACTATCGGCATCGTTTTCATATTTATCCACCAGTTTTAAAAGCGGAGCCGGGATAGAAGCACCACACAGATAGATAGTCCTGCGAATTGACCGGGCATTCAGTACCGGCATTATTCCCGGTACCACCGGACAATCAATTTTAATGGCCAGGGCTTTGTCAATGAAATCATAGTATATACGATTATCAAAGAAAAGCTGGGTAATGAGGAAATCTACCCCGCAATCAACCTTTTGCTTGAGATTATATAAATCATCTTTTAAACGTGAACATTCGGGATGGCCTGCCGGATAAGCAGCAGCTGCCACTCCAAAATCTGCTTTTTTACGGACATCGTTAATCAGCTGATAAGCAAAACGATAATCCTGTTTGCTTAAATCAAAATCAGGATCATCTTCAGGAAGGTCGCCTCGTAAAGCCAGGATGTTGCGTATCCCCTCTTTGCCCAACTGGCCTAAAATCTGGTCAACTTCAGCCCGGGTGTGACGAACACAGGTCAGGTGAGCCAGGGATTCAATTCCGTAATCCCTTTTTATCCGGGCCGCTATCTCCACGGTGCGCGCCTGGTTACTTCCCCCGGCGCCGTAGGTAACACTGATATACCCGGGATTAAGAATTTTCAACTCATCAAGGGTCTCAAATATAGTTTCCAGCGGGTAATCAACCCGGGGAGGAAATATTTCTAGAGAAAGGACTGGCTTTTCCCCACCATACAAATCAAGAATTTTCATTACATATACCCCTCTCCCCCGACCAGTATTTTCAGGTTTTTAATTAACTCACTGGCAAATTCCGAACATTTTACTTTAGTGGCGCCTTCCATAAGCCGAGCAAAATCATAGGTTACCACCTTGCTGGCAATAGTCTTTTCCATAGCCTGAACAATAAGGTCAGCAGCTTCGTCCCATTTAAGATGACGTAACATCATTTCTCCTGACAATATTACCGAAGATGGGTTTACCTTATCCAAACCCGCATACTTGGGCGCAGTTCCGTGAGTAGCTTCGAAGATAGCACACCCAGTAATGTAGTTTATGTTAGCACCGGGTGCTATACCGATACCCCCTACCTGGGCTGCCAGGGCATCAGATATGTAGTCGCCATTGAGATTAAGCGTAGCTACTACATCAAACTCGGCAGGACGGGTTAGTATCTGTTGTAAGAATATATCGGCTATAGCATCTTTAATTATTATCCGACCTTCAGCTTCCGCCTGCTGCTGGGCTTCGTTGGCAGCTTTTTCACCTTCTTTTGCCTTAATGCGGTCATATTGTTCCCAGGTGAATACATGATTCGCAAACTCAGTTTCAGCAACTTCATAGCCCCAGTTTTTAAAGGCCCCTTCTGTGAATTTCATTATGTTGCCCTTGTGGACCAGGGTAACGCTTTTGCGCCCATTTTCCAGGGCAAAATTTATGGCTGCACGTACCAAACGTTTACTGCCCTCTTCTGATACCGGTTTAATTCCAATACCCGAAGTCTCCGGGAAACGTATATTGTTTACCTTAAGTTCCTCCTGTAAAAACCGAAGTAGTTTTTTAGCTTCTTCGGAATCGCGGGGATATTCGATACCTGCATATATGTCCTCGGTATTTTCCCGAAAAATAACCATGTCCACAAATTCCGGTTGTTTTACCGGTGAAGGTACTCCTTTAAAATAGCGTACCGGACGCAGGCAGGTATATAAATCTAATCCCTGACGCAAGGCTACATTTAGAGAGCGTATTCCCCCACCAACTGGAGTGGTCAGGGGTCCTTTAATGGCAATTATATATTCACGAATAGTATCTATAGTTTCCTGGGGAAGCCATTCCCCGGTCTGGTTAAATGCTTTTTCCCCGGCATAAATCTCTTTCCATACTATTGATTTTTGACCTTGATAAGCTTTGTTCACGGCAGCGTCAAAAACCCGAGAGGCTGCTGCCCATATATCAGGTCCGGTACCATCGCCTTCAATAAACGGAATTATGGGATGGTCAGGGACCTGCAGCACTCCATCCCGTACCGTAATCTTTTCTCCCTGCATAAATACTCCTCCTTAAAACATTCTAAAATTCGTGCTATTTCTTTACTAACCAGCCATGAGTGCGGGACACACAACCACCAATGAAAATGGCTGTATTGATATTACGAATGGGGGAAACTTCGTTTCCCACCGAAGGCTAAAGCCTCCGCTATCCTTTAAAAATATAATAAAATTCAGT
>DUMX01000324.1 GCA_012839665.1 Gelria sp. | reverse complement strand
CCTGTACAGTAGCACGTAATCTGTAGGGGCGGACCCATGTGTCCGCCCGCGGGATTGCAGTGGTCGGCCGGGCAGACACACGGGTCGGCCCCTACAAAAACTACCTAAACCCGCATCCTTAAAAATTAAAAAAATCAGTGTTAATCTGTGCCCGAAGGGTCTGTGTTATCTGTGTCTATTCCCGTTCTATTTTCCTACTTAAGATGCTTATTTAGAACGGAAATGTAATTTGGTAACTCCTCTTATATCCATTTTTAATACCAGGTCAATGATCTTGAGCGCAGCATAGCGCATATTTTCTAAATCCGCTTCGTTCTGCAGGTCAATCGGTGTATTTTTTAGAGGATGCAGGTATTTATTGCGCAGGATATGGATTTCCAGTAAGAGTCCTACCAGACAATACAGCTCGTCATCATGGGTTGGGTTATTAATTAGTTCTAAAAATAGTGCCCAGGCCGCCTGATTAAGATTGTCAGGTTTCTGCTTTATATAAGGATTATTGCAAAAGGCATTAAATGATTTCGGAAAAATATCATCTAACTGTTTAGCTATAGCTGGATTATCTCGCTCCACCACCTGCTGTACTCGATTAAATACGGGTTGGTATTCCCCAGCTTTAACTTTAGCCCTGATGCCCCTGCGTGTTTTCAAACCTTCTTCGCTCAATCGTACACTTTTACTTATCAGGGTCTCCACCGGACGGATAAATTGAAGTAGAGAATATACGCCGTCAGTAATTATATCCCCAAGTTTATCGCTACTATACAACTGGTAAATCAGCTCAGCATCAAGTGTCGACTTATAAAAAACCATGTTTTCCGAATTATGAGAACTTGAAGAAAAATCCCTGATATGATTATCCAGGCTATTCTTGATATAATCAACTGCCTCGCTATCAACTTTTTCCAGTACCTTGTCTTTTAATACATAAAGCTTTTCGCTAATATCCTGCCAACGCTTTTCGACCAAAATATCTTGCCAGGCAAGTGTTACCAGAATATCCGCAGATTTTTCTTCAACTTCCCTTGTATTCTCTGCTGCTTCATACAAGCGTCTTTGCAACAGGTTATTCTCCCGATAATCATTTTGCAAACGCTCCAGAGCTTCTACTATGTCCTGTAGTATGTTTCGTAATTTTAAGGTACTTTTTTGCATTCCGCCAACTACATCAGCAGAAAAGTTTTCCAAATCTCGAATAATTCCATCCTGAAATGTTAATACACGTCCCTGAAGGGTCTTTTCCATAATAACTGAAAACTGCTCTCCCAATTTATACGGGTTAAAGTACTCACTTATGTCTTCAATCTCATCTTCCTCTTGCAATTTAACTTGCTGTTCCAAGAGTTTATAAATATAGTCATAAAAAATGTCCTTTTCTTTTTCCGTTTCCTTTTTTAGTTCATCTACCTTTCCCTCTAAAAATCCGCTTAAATCCTGAAAACTACCCTCCTTATTCCCTCGCATATTAGTAACTATCCCGTTAACCATAACCATGTTGCCCTGTATCTGTTTAACCAGTTTTGATTTTTCATCACTTAATGAATCTACCAGGTTTAATACCGAAGCAGTCTGATTAATATATTCATCAACCTGGTCTAGAAATTCATTTCCATCCTCCCAGAGCCACTCCAGGCCCTGGGTAAAATCCTTATTCAGGTTCTCAATAATCGGACCAGTTACTTCTTCTATTTTTTGCGTAAATATTCTATCACATATGGGCCTCATTTCATCCATCATTGCGTCCAGCTCAGCTTTAACTTCGGGAGGAATTATATGCTCTGGTATTGGTACCTCTCGAGCCAGGTTTTGTATAACCAGGATACCCAGTACAGATATAAATATAATAATAAACCCCATCAGCCAGGAAAAACCACGGCTTAAAAACAAAGCTGTACTAATGTTTATAACTAACAAAATCCATAACGCTATCCATAATCTGGTATTGCTTTTCATGCTCTCCCGCAGGGAATCTATAGAAAACAATCAACTCACCTCAATGTATTTTATGTGATTAATATCGGTAAATAGAAGGGAAAACTTGATGTAATGATGGACTGGTTTTAAAACACAACTCTATAAATAGCCCGTTTAATAGCTATACTTGTCATAAAAAGAATAATTTTCTCTAAAAATAAAGATTTTCGGAAGAATAACTGTGTCTTTTACCCTAACAAAAAAATATTAATGCGTTTTTGCATTAATATTATGAACTATTATGAGATTTATTGCTGTTTTTTGGCAATATACTGCATATTTTGTTAGTCTGGGGTTGTCAGAATTGTTTGAATATTATGTCTTTTTGCGTTGCTTATTTTGCCTGCAAATGTACCAAAATAGGAGTTTATAAACTGATTTCCTTTTTTTCGCTTCCGCCCAACTCCGTCTGCAATATATCAAGAATGTTAATTTCATAATATTTCAATGCATTGCCGCATTATTTAGTGATGCAATATTGCATTACGCTATCTTTTACCCATTTTTAAAGGGTGGTGGCAAAATTTAACAAGCTCATGGTTCAGGCTTTAGCGATAGACAAGCTTAATTCTTAAGCTGGCATGTTTATTGCTTCTTTATATAGGGCAAGTGAATATCTTTTAATTTGTAACCCCCTTAAATGTCATTATATATACTCGCTACTGCTCTATGATGGCAGGCAAGGAACCACCCTTTTTTGCTTTTAGGAATATCTGCCTCACAGAGTCAGGTATTACTAAACCATCATGGAACAGTAGCACCCCTTTTTTTATCATATCCTGCGTTATGTTATACATCGCACCAGGAATGGGGTTACATATCAATTCTATCATATTGTATCCTACCTTGCGCTCATGAAAAATCATATATATTAAAAAGTTTGAAGGGGGGGAAACATACTTTTACATTTCAAGGTAATACTAACTGAAGGATTCTAAAGACATTTAGTCGTTTGGAGGGAGGTTTAAATGGCTTACGAAAATCTGTTATTAGAAAAGGAAGAGGCCTTAGCCATTCTTTATGTAAACCGGCCCAAGGCTTTGAATGCCTTGAATAAGGATACTTTACTGGAGATGAAAGATGCTATCACCAGCATTAAGAACGACCCCGAGATTGACGTACTAATCGTTACTGGAGCAGGTGGAAAATCCTTTGTAGCCGGTGCTGATATCGCCTTTATGCAAAACCTTACTGCGGTTGAAGGACGAGAGTTTGGAGCATTAGGACAGGAAGTTTTTCGCATGATTGAGGCTATGGAAAAACCAGTCATTGCTGCTGTCAATGGTTTTGCCCTGGGCGGCGGTTGTGAGCTGGCTATGTGTTGTGATTTCCGTATTGCTTCTTCCAAAGCCAAGTTTGGACAACCTGAAGTTGGACTGGGAATAACCCCCGGGTTTGGGGGCACCCAGCGTTTGCCCCGCCTGGTAGGTTCTGGTATGGCCAGGCAAATGTTATATACTGCAGACATAATTGATGCCTCGGAAGCATTGCGTATTGGCCTGGTAAACAGTGTAGTTGCTCCGGAGGAGTTAATGGATTTTGTCAAAGATATTGCCCGCAGAATTATAAGCAAGGGTAAATTAGCTGTGCGCTTCTCTAAAGCTGCTGCCAACGAAGGATTACAAACCGATATAGACCGGGCTATGACTATTGAAGCAGACCTTTTTGGTCTGTGTTTCAGTACTGAGGACCAAAGAGAAGGTATGGGGGCCTTCATAGAAAAACGTTCTCCCAAATTTGTTGGTAAATAATTTACAAGGAGGTAATAGTAAATTGGCTATAAGCAAGATTGGAGTTCTAGGAGCAGGAACCATGGGAGCTGGTATTGCCCAGGTTTGTGCCGAAGCAGGTTACACAGTTGTTCTAGTTGATATAGCCGAAGATTTTGTTACTCGTGGATTTAACGGAATATTGAAAAACTGGGACAAAGCAGTATCCAGAGGAAAAAAGACTGCTGAGGATGTCGAAAAATTTAAAGGTTTACTGTCAACTGCTGTAGATAATAATGCTTTCAGTGATTGCGACATTGTTATTGAAGCTATTATTGAAAATATTGACATCAAGAAGAAGGTTCTAACAGAGCTAGCTGGCATTGTTGGAGCTGATGCTATTTTGGCCACCAATACATCTGCACTCAGCATCACTGAGATTGCCGCCGCCACCGGTCGCCCCGATAAAATTATCGGCATGCACTTCTTTAACCCGGTACCGGCTATGAAACTGGTTGAAGTAATTCCAGGTTCTGAAACTTCTCAAGAGGTTGTTGACGTTGTTGTAGACCTGAGTAAAAAAATAGGCAAAGAACCGGTTCCGATGAAAGAATCTCCTGGATTTATCGTAAACCGGATATTAATTCCCTATATAAATGAAGCTGCTATTCTTTATCAAGAAGGTGTAGCTCCTGCTGAGGAAATTGATAAGGCTATGAAACTTGGTGCCAATATGCCTATGGGTCCACTGGCTCTGGCTGACTTAATTGGTATTGATGTATGCCTTATGATTATGACTTACTTCTGGAATGAGTTTGGTGATTCCAAATATCGTCCCGCCCTATCCTTTAAACAGAAAGTACGGGCTGGTCACCTCGGAAGAAAAACTGGTAAAGGATTCTTTGATTACACGAAGTAAATGCTTTAAAATAAGTTAAAAGAAAGGGATGTGAGAATTATATGAGTAGAGAAGTTGTTTTAGTTGGGGCTTGCCGTACAGCTGTAGGAACATTTGGCGGAACCTTAAAAGATACCCCCGCCGTAACGCTGGGTAAGGTTGTTATGGAAGAATCCTTAAAACGGGCTGGACTAAAAGGTGAACAGCTCGATGAGGTTATTTTCGGTTGTGTTATCCAAGCTGGACTAGGGCAGAACGTGGCCCGGCAAGCCATGATTCATGCTGGTATTCCCAAGGAAGTTACTGCTTTTACTATTAATAAAGTTTGCGGTTCCGGATTAAGAGCTGTTAGCCTGGCTGCCCAGGTTATTAAATCCGGCGATGCTGATGTTGTTTTAGCCGGTGGTATGGAAAACATGAGTGCTGCTCCCTTTGCCCTGGATAAAGCCCGTTATGGCTATCGTATGAATAATGGCGTTCTGGTAGACACCATGATTAAAGACGGACTTTGGGAAGCCTTTAACGACTATCACATGGGAATTACCGCTGAAAATATTAACGAACAATGGGGTATTACTCGTGAAGAGCAAGATGAATTCGGATACAGGAGCCAGGTAAGGGCTGCTGAAGCCATCGCCTCAGGCAGATTTAAAGATGAAATTGTACCGGTAGTAATTAAAACCAGAAAAGGTGAAACCGTATTTGATACTGACGAACATCCACGCCAGACTTCCCAGGAGAAAATGGCCAAGCTGAGACCTGCTTTCAAGAAAGACGGTAGTGTAACTGCTGCTAATGCTTCAGGTATTAATGATAGTGCTGCTGCAGTAATAGTTATGGCTAAAGAAAAAGCTGATGAATTAGGAATTAAGCCTATGGCTCGGGTAGTTAGCTATGCTTCCGGCGGAGTTGATCCCAATATTATGGGAATAGGACCAGTACCTGCCAGCCGTAAGGCTTTAGAAAAAGCTGGCCTTACTGTAGATGACCTTGATTTGATTGAAGCTAACGAAGCCTTTGCCGCCCAGTCCATTGCTGTAGCTCGTGACCTGGGATGGGAAGATAAGATGGAAAAGGTTAACGTTAATGGTGGAGCCATAGCCCTGGGTCATCCGATTGGAGCCTCTGGAGCCAGAATACTGGTTACCCTGCTTTATGAAATGCAAAAACGTGAATCCAAATACGGCCTGGCTACACTTTGCATAGGTGGCGGTATGGGTACTGCTATGGTTGTAGAAAGAATGTAGATTATCCCAGCCAAACCTGAAGAATGAATAAAACTAGGAGGGATTGTTTTGGCACATGAGAATTTTATGTATGAGATGCGTGATCTAAAGTTTGCCGTCAAAGAATGGCTCGACATGGAAAAGCTGTTAGGTTGCGATGCTTACAAAGATTACTACGGATTAGATGATATTGATGGTTTCCTCGATGTTTCCTATAAAATCTGCCGCGATTTGCTCTGCCCGGCTAACAAAGATGCCGATGAGCCTGGTTGCCAGTTTGTTGGCGGCGACACCGAGGCAGTCAAAACCCCTGACAGTTTCAAGGAAGTCTATAACACTATTTGCGAAGCCGGTCTTGGCCCTCAGTTCGCCAACCGTTCAGAAGAAGGCCGCATGCCGCTGGCCTGGTACGCTCCCATTCTGGAAATGCAGTCCGGTGCATCCCCGGCTATTGTTATGTTTTGGTGTCTGACCGCGGGTGCTACCACTGTCATCCAGAATAATGCATCCGAAGAACTGAAGGAACGTTTCCTGCCCAAGATGTTCTCGGGCGAATGGGGCGGCACCATGTGTCTGACCGAGCCGGGAGCAGGTTCCGACGTCGGCGCCGTTAGCACCAAATGCTTCCCCACCGAAACTCCGGGACTATGGAAGGTTAAAGGTCAGAAGTGTTTTATCACCTCTGGTGACCATGACCTGGCTGATAATATTATTCATCTGGTACTGGCTAAGGGACCGGATGCAAAACCAGGCACCGCCGGCATTAACTGTTTAATCGTTCCCAAGTTCTGGGTCAACGATGACGGCTCGCAGGGTGCATGGAATGACGTAACTTGCACCGGTATCGAGCATAAGATGGGTCTACACGGTTCGTCTACCGCATCCCTGGCCTTTGGCGAAAACGACAATTGCTATGGCTGGATGATTGGTGAGGGACCAGTAGATGGCCGCGGCAAAGGTATGCGCCAGATGTTCCAGATGATGAACGAAGAACGTCTGAATACCGGTACCTTCTCCCTGGGCTGCATTGGCTCAGCTTATTACGCAGCTCTGGATTATTGTAAAATTCGGGTACAGAGCCCCAAGTGGAGTGATCCCAAGGGACCAAGCGTTCCTATAATTGAGCACGAAGACGTCCGCCGTATGCTAATGTTCCAGAAAGCTATTATGGAAGCCAGTCGTGCATTGCTCTACAGCACCTATTTCTATCAAGATTTGTCCCATGATGCTTCCGATCCAGCAGAGAGAGAATACTATGATGGCCTGGCCACGATTCAAATCCCGCTCTGTAAAGCCTATGTTTCGGATATGGCCTGGATTAGC
This sequence comes from Gelria sp., assembly GCA_012839665.1. Taxonomy (GTDB): domain Bacteria; phylum Bacillota; class Syntrophomonadia; order Syntrophomonadales; family Syntrophomonadaceae; genus UBA4844. Next base: position 2,291 of record DUMX01000324.1, on the reverse strand, counting down.
ACCGAGCAAGCTATCCAGTGTCTCGGCGGCTATGGTTTTATCGAAGAATATGCCCCGGCTTCACTGGCCCGGGACTGCAAAATCTACTCCCTGTGGGAAGGCACCAACTTTATGCATGCGCAAGACTTCACTGGTCGTAAATCGACCATGAAGGGCGGCGAACCCATGAAGCAGTGGATTGCTTTAATTGAAGACTTTATTGCTAACAAAAAGGATCCGCAATTTGCAGATGAGTTTGCCATGATGGAAGAAGCCTTCGCCGTATACAAGGAAATCGTTGCCATGGTTGAAGGCTGGAGAGCCGATAGTCGCCATTTGATACAGCTCTTCGGTACTCGGGTTCTGCATGCAGCTTCAATGATTGTCTGCGGTCAATTAATGCTTGACCAGGCTCTTCTGGCTGCTAAAAAACTAGCAGAACTGGGAGACGACCACTACGATGCCAACTTCTACAAGGGCAAAATAGCTACTGCCAGGTTCTACGTCCTGAACATTGTTCCCGGCGTCTTTGGAACCATAAAGGCTATGAAAGTTGCTGACACCAGCGCTATTGATATTGCCGAAGAATCGCTTTTGTAATCTGGTAAGTTGGTTAAAATTAAAGGGTAGAAAGTAACATTGTTATAGTGCGGAGTTCATAGCAGCTCCGCACTGTATATAAATAAGTTGTTTTTTAAAGGGAGGGATTGGATTTGAGTTGGATGGAGGAATACAAGAAAAAACTGGTTACTGCTGATGAGGCCGTTAAGGTGATTAAATCGGGAGATTGGGTAGAGCATGCTTTTGGTGTAGCTGGCGCCAATGAACTGGATGCGGCACTGGCTAGAAGAGTAGATGAGCTTACAGATGTTAAAATCCGCTGCGATATTGGTGCCTGGCCCCATTATACTAATGAAGCTGACCCAACCGGAGAACACTTTTATTGGAACTCCTGGCACTGCGGAGGCCTGGATCGTAAATACTATAATCAGGGCTTATTATCATATGTTCCCATGAAGTTTCATGAGTGCCCGATGATGACCAGAAAAGATGCAGTACCTCCTAATGTTTTTATGGCTACCGTGTCCCCTATGGATAAACACGGCTATTTCAGCTTTGGAGCCGGTTGTCCCTCGGCCTGGGCAGCTATTGAACAAGCAGAATATGTCCTGCTAGAAGTTAATACTAACATGCCCCGGGTACTTGGTGGCAATCAGGAGGCCATCCATATCAGTCAGACAGATTATGTGGTAGAAAGCAGCAACATGCCTCTACCTACCATACCTGATGTAGCTCCTGATGAGACTGAACAAAAAATAGCCCAGCATATTATTGAGCGCCTCTATGATGGTTGCTGCATTCAACTTGGAATTGGTGGTATCCCCAATGCTATGGGTGCAATGATTGCTGAATCGGACCTTAAGGACCTGGGTGTGCATACTGAAATGTACGTTGATGCCTATGTAAAAATGACTAAAGCCGGTAAGGTAACCGGTGCCTGTAAGAATATCGACAAATATAAACAGGTATTTTCATTTGCCATGGGTAGTAAGGAATTATATGATTTCATAGATGATAACCCGGGAACTATCGCCTATTCAGTTGATTATACCAATAGCCCGGTAGTAGTAGCCAGCATTGATGATTTTGTTTCCATTAATGCTTGCATTGAAGTTGATATTTTCGGACAAGTTGCTTCCGAGAGTGTCGGTCCCCGGCATATAAGTGGAACTGGTGGGCAGCTTGACTTTGTTGAAGGTGCCTACAAGTCTAAAAACGGACAGAGCTTTATCTGTATGACCTCCACTTTTGAGAGTAAAAATGGAGTAGTATCCCGAGTTAAACCTATTCTTACTCCGGGCGCTATAGTTACTTCTCCCCGTACAGCTACCCACATGATTGTTACTGAATATGGTATTGCTAACATGAAGGGTAAGAGTACCTGGGAAAGAGCGGAAGCACTTATTAATATTGCCCATCCCAAATTCAGAGATGAATTAATTAAGGAAGCCGGCGAGATGAAAATTTGGAGAAAAACCAGTAAAATTGCTACCGAATCATCATCTTAGATTTTAAGGTTCCCTTTAATACATCTTTACCAGAAAGAGCCCGTTGCAGGTCCACTAACCTACACCGGGCTCTTTTCAACGGGAAACGAAATTAGACACTGCAATTCTCAATTCTTAATTCCCCTATTATTCCCCTATTAGTGCTTTATCCCATACTTTTGAGCTTTACGTACTACGGTAGACTGGTTGACCTCTAATACCCGAGCTATCTGATAGGTAGAGCGATAGCGGTTAAAAGCATTT
>DUMX01000323.1 GCA_012839665.1 Gelria sp. | reverse complement strand
CCCTCCCTGAATGCCTGGAAATACAGCACTGTCAATCTTTCTGCCCCACTCTTTTTTACACAAAATTATACCGCCTCGGGGTCCTCGTAAGGTCTTGTGGGTAGTAGTAGTAACAAAATCCGCATATGGTACCGGGTTGGGATGAAGTCCTGCTGCTACCAGGCCAGCGATATGAGCCATATCCACAAAAAGTAATGCCTCTACTTCATCAGCAATTTCTTTGAATTTCTCGAAATTAATAATTCGGGGATAAGCACTGGCTCCAGCCACAATGAGCTTTGGTTTTACCTGCCGGGCTATTTCTCTTACCTTACCATAATCAATGGTTTCCGTCTCCGAGCTTACCCCATATTCAGCAAAATTAAAATATTTACCTGAAATGTTAACCTTGCTGCCATGAGTCAGATGCCCGCCATGACTAAGATTCATTCCCAGTATACTATCTCCCGGCTTTACCGCAGCAAAGTATACTGCAGTGTTAGCTTGAGCTCCCGAATGGGGTTGGACATTAACATATTCAGCGCCAAAAAGTCTTTTCGCCCTTTCCCGGGCTAACTCCTCCACCACGTCTACGTTTTCACAGCCGCCGTAATATCTTTTACCTGGATAACCTTCAGCATATTTATTGGTCATTACACAACCCTGGGCTGCCATTACTGCCCGGGAAACAAAGTTTTCCGATGCAATAAGTTCTAGTTTGTAATTCTGACGCAACTCTTCTTGTCGAATAGCCGCAGCAACATCTGGGTCTACCGGCTTAACATATTTTTCAATATAATCCACCCGGTTTAACTCCTTCCAAAACAATTTTTCTCCATTTGTGCTATCTTTTCTACCCGGCTCTGATGCCTTCCGGCAACAAATCCAGTAGTCAGAAAAACCTTAACGATATCAATAGCCAATCGGGTATCAAGCATACGGGCTCCCAGTGCAACAATATTAGCATCATTGTGCTCACGGGCCAATCTGGCAGTTTCCAGGTTATAGCAGAGGGCTGCTCTTATCCCCGGAATTTTATTGGCAGCAATAGAAATACCTATTCCGGTCCCACAAATTATGATGCCCATAATTTTATGTTTCAGGACTGCTGTTGCTACTTTTTCAGCAATATCCGGATAATCTACCGATTCAGCGGAAAAGGTGCCACAGTCTATAATCTCATAGTTCTCCGCTTCCAAAACCTTTATGAGGGTGCTTTTAAGTTCTAAACCAGCATGGTCACCGCCAATGACCAGCTTAGTTTTATTCTGAACCGGCTTTTGTATGTTTTGTAGTTTATTAAAAACCTGGGGTAATAATTCTTTAAACTGGGCGGCACATTCCTGATAAGCGTCCAACCCCCTGCCCAAAGGGTCAATAATATCTTTATCTTCCCCGACAAATTCATATAGAGTGTAGATAACCGGGGCTTTATCAGAAAACTTGTCCTGGAGATAGTCACGCTGGGCACCAGTCATAGTAAGAATATAATCAGCATTATGAATCAGGTTGGCATCAAGTTGGCAAGATTTATGGTAGGTAAGGTCTATACCTTCAGCAGCCATTGTCTTCACTGCCTCAGGACTGGCAGATAATCCAGCAATGGTATTTAATCCGGCACTTAATATCTCATATTTTTCTTCTCCGGTTTCGCTGCTTTGCAGGAGTTTGGTTAAAATAGCTTGTGCCATGGGACTGCGACAAGTATTACCGGTACAAACCAAAAGCATCCTTTTCACAGCCGTTTTCCCCCTTTAAAACAGTAATTTCACAGCCAATACTGCCAGGACTATCCCCCCGGCCATCTGAGCATAGCTCCCAACCAGACGACTAAACATTCGCCCCCCTAAGAATCCTAGCAGGCTCATGATAGCAGCTATAATACCCATAATCATTACAGTTATAAAAACGGGCATTTTAAAGGTACCTAAACTAAATCCTACTGTCAAGGCATCAATGCTTACGGAAGTTCCCATCAATAACATACTACCCCAATTATCCTGATAAGAATCGCCTTGTTCTGCAATTATTGATTTGCCTTCTTTGAAGGAATAACTACGGGGTCGAGTTTCGCGATAACCTTTAACAATAAAATCAATAGCGATGTAAGCCAAAATAACTGCCCCCAGACGGGAAGCCCAAATACCAAGAAATTTCCCTGCCACCAAACCCAAGTTAAGCCCCACCAATGGCATTATAATATGAAAGCCCCCTACGATACCAGAAAATTTCAATCCATAACCTCGGGTTCTTCCCTGTAGTCCCAGACCTAGAGAAAGAGAAAATGCATCCAAGCCCAGTACTACTGCTACCAGTATAATAGTTAAAAGCTGTTCCATTTATGTAATCCCCTATCAAGGTTAAACCAACCCCAAGAGCGTTTTAACTCTTAATTCATAATTTATTTATACGTTCCAGCAGGGCTTGGCTAATACCGGTTAAGTTTTGAGGTAAGGGGGAGAAAAGCAGTATCTCGATACCGTGATGTTCTGCATCACGTAATATAGCATAGAGATTACTACTATCCTGGCCCAGGTCTAAATCATATACACTAACTGATTTATTAATTATATGTTGGTATCCTGGTTTACTTGAAACAATTGCCAATTTTTTTCCTTGTATAAGCCAATACTCCTGCTGACTAATAAGTTCCTTTTCATTTTGACAAATAATAACCCGAAAGCCTGTTTGGTAACGAAATAATTCGCCTCTGCCTTTCTCGGTAATTTGCACTTTATCGCCCAGTACTTGCTGCAATTCCTCTAGAGGAAGTCCTCCCAAACGCAATATCTGATATTTCCCCTGGCTTAAATCTATTATAGTTGATTCTAATCCGATTCCAGTGCTGCCGGCATCTAAAACTGCTGCAATTTTGCCATCCAGGTCAGCTCTGACATGCTCAGCGGTCAAGGGACTGGGACGACCCGAGAGGTTAGCACTGGGAGCAGCAACAGGCCCGGTATGGTCAATAAGGGCCCTTGCCACCGGGTGAGCCGGCATCCTTAAACCCACACTTTTTTTCCCTCCGCGAACAGTAGCTGGAACTTCCTTCCGGGACGGTAATATAATCGATAAGGGACCAGGCCAGAACTTGTCCATCAATAAACTGGCCGTTTCCGGTATCTCCTCAACCAAACTATCTACTTGTTCTTTTTTACTTACATGTACCAGCAGGGGATTTTTTGTGGGCCTGCCTTTGGCCACAAAGATTTTCGCCACTGCCTCACTGGAACTGGCCAAAGCACCCAGTCCATAAACAGTTTCAGTAGGAAATGCTACCAGTTGTAAATCCTGTATTAAGGCTGCAGCCTGCATTATGATATCTAATTCCGGTTTTACCGGGTCAACTTTCCAATATTCGGTTACCATCAACTGGCCCCTTTCTGGCCATGACTGCCCGGTCATACCCGGCCAGGTCTTTAATTAATTGCACTTCTGTAAAATTATTCATCATCCCTAAAGCCTTTTCCCCCTGCTGCCACCCTATTTCTATATATAAATAAGCCCCCTCTTTAAGCAGGGTATGAGCTTGAGGCAAAAGACGGCGGTAAATATCCAACCCATCTCCGGGAGCAAGCAAAGCAATTTGTGGTTCGTAACTTTTTACCCCGGAATCCAGGGTACGGTAATCCTCTAACGCAATATAGGGCAGGTTAGCTACTATTAAGTCAAAATAGTTTTCTTTATCTAAAAAGGGGGAAAGTAAATCCCCTTCCTGAAATTCAACCTCCACCTCCAGCCGAGCTGCGTTTTCACGAGCTATTTCCAGTGCCTGCCTCGATATATCACAGGCAAAAACCCGAGCCAAAGGTAGGTAGTGGGCCAGACTAATAGCTATCGCACCTGAGCCCGTACCTACATCACAGATAGAGCAGGGCTGATCACTAAACAGTTCTATAGCCTGCTCCACCAGAATTTCACTTTCTGGACGAGGAATTAAAACCGTTGGATTAACCCTGAATTCTAGTGACATGAATTCTTTGATTCCGGTAATATAAGCTAAGGGCTCCTTCCTGACCCTTCTTTTAATGAATTCCCTGAAGATGCCTCTTTCATCCTGGTTAACCGGAGCATCATAATTAGCATATAAATAGACCCGGTCTTTTCCCAGTGCCCGGGCCAGCAGGATTTCCGCCTCTAAGCGGGCTTCCCTAATGTTTTTTTCTTTAAAATAATTACTGGTCCACTCCAGTAATTTTCTTATCGTCCAAATCTGCAAGTTAATCCACCTGTTTTAAAAGCTCAGCCTGGTCATGGGCTATAAGGGCATCAATAATTTCATTTAGCTCCCCTTCCAGTACCAAATCCAGTTTATGCAGGGTAAGATTAATTCTATGGTCACTAACTCTACCCTGGGGGAAATTATAGGTACGTATACGCTCACTACGGTCACCACTACCCACCTGGCTCTTACGAGCACCGGCCATTTCTGCATTAAGTTCAGCTTCCATAGTCTCTTTGAGTCGGGCCCTTAAAACCCGCAAGGCTTTGGCTTTATTTTTATGCTGCGACTTTTCGTCCTGACACGTTACTACCAAACCTGTAGGAACATGGGTAAGGCGTACAGCCGATTGGGTAGTATTTACCGACTGTCCTCCGGGTCCGCTGGAACAATATACATCTACCCGAATTTCGTTGGCATCTATTTCTACTTCCACCTCTTCCGCTTCAGGTAATACGGCTACCGTAGCCGCAGAGGTGTGTATGCGACCACCTGATTCAGTGCTGGGAACTCGTTGTACCCGGTGTACACCTGATTCATATTTAAGCCGGCTATAGACTCCCTGTCCTTCAATTACAAATATTATTTCTTTGATACCATCAATATCTGTATAATGAGAATCCATGATGTCTATCTTCCAACCCTGTAATTCAGCATATCGAGTATACATACGGAACAAATCGCTGGCGAAAAGAGCCGCCTCATCTCCCCCGGTTCCGGCACGAATTTCCATAATAACGTTCTTCTCATCATCAGGGTCACGGGGTAACAGCAACACTTTTAAATCATGTTCTGCTAAATCTTGCTTTTCCTTCAAGGTTTCCAATTCCTCTAACAACAGCTCTTTAAAATCTTCTTCCGGTTCCTCGGCAAGCATCTCCTGGGCATCATCAATTTGCTGGATTAATGATTTGTATTCCCGATATTTGGAAACTATGTCACTGAGGTCCGAATGAGCCTTGGCATACTTTTGGAATTTGCTCTGGTCGGATATTACTTCCGGCCTGCTCAATTGTTCAGTTAGTTCATTATATTTTTCTTCGATACTATCCAATTTGTGCAACATTCGAAACCCTCCCTCTTTTAATTTTGCTGCGTACCCTTAGGGTACGGTAATCATAAAAATCATCAGCGTTAAAAAATCTAAAAAAAAATTCAGTGTTATTCATAAATTTTCAGCGTCCTTCAGTGTCAAAAACCCTTCGGTTTTCTCCCCGGGGATTACTGCTTTTAAGGCAGCAATAGCAACTTCTAATTGGCTGTCATCAGGCTCTCGGGTAGTTAGTTTTTGCAAATAAAGGCCTGGTGCAATTAAAAACCGAGCCCAACGGTTATTATAATATTTTCCACTAAACTTAAGAAATTCATAACCTAAACCTGCTACTATTGGCAGAACTGCAATTCTGGACCATATGCGGTAAAAAAGGTTTCCTTCTCCCAGCAGGGCAAATACCAGAATGGAAATAATCAAAACGATGAGAATAAAACTAGTACCGCAGCGGGGGTGGAGCGTGGTATATTTGCTAGTATTCTCCACAGTAAGTTCTTCACCGGCTTCTTGAGCAAATATAGATTTGTGTTCCGCACCATGATACATAAAAACCCGATCTATATCCTCCATCTTGCCAATAGCCCAAACATAAGCCAGGAAAAAGATAATCCGTATAATACCTTCTACTATATTCTGGGCTAAAACACCACCAAGAAAGCGGCTGGTATAATGTACAATGGCAGTAGGTAATATCACAAAAAGCAATATAGCCAGGGCAAAAGCTAATATGCCGGTGATGACCATTTCAACGGTAGTAAGTTCCTCTTCCTCTTCATCCAGTGCCATATTAGCTGATTTATTAAGCATCCGCATGCCTACTACCATTGAATCAATTAAAACATAGGTACCCCGTAGGAAAGGCCATTTTAAAAAGGAGTAACGCGCAGGTAGGTCAGATACAGGTTCCTCCTGTAGTTCGATGCTGCCGTCAGTTTTACGTACAGCTACAGCTACTTTCTCAGGCCCTCGCATCATTACACCTTCGATAACTGCCATACCACCATATTGAACTTTTTTGTTCATAATGTAATGATGCGAGGGCCTGAGAAAGTAGCTGTAGCTGTACGTAAAACTGACGGCAGCATCGAACTACAGGAGGAACCTGTATCTGACCTACCT
>DUMX01000322.1 GCA_012839665.1 Gelria sp. | reverse complement strand
CCGGAAACCGAGCTTTATTCCAAAAGACAGATTCTCTACGGACTTTATCAGGCTCGTCAGGCTATACGCTCAATTAATGAGGCCATATTACTGGAAGGATATATGGACTGTATCAAACTACAGCAGACTGGGATTAATAATTGTGTAGCCTCACTGGGGACAGCCTTAACTCAGGAACAAGCCAACCTTTTATGTAGGTACACAGAAAAAGTGCTGATTCTATATGATGGTGATGAAGCAGGACAACGAGAAACCCTGCGGGCTATTGATGTTTTAGTAGCAGAAGGATTGAAGGTACAGGTGATAACCTTACCTGCCGGCAAGGACCCGGATGAGTTTTTGGAAGTAAACGGGAAAGAGGAATTTTTACAATATATACAGAATAATAAGTTTAGTCATATAGAATTCAAAATAAACAGACATCTTCAGGAGGAAAAAACACTTAATTTAGAAGCAAAAGTAAAAATAGTAAATGCTCTAAAAAATGATATTAACAATCTCAAGAGTCCGATTGAAAAGGATTATTATATAAAAATTTTGGCTCAAAAGCTGTTAATGGAACCCAATCTAATTTATAGGGAACTAAGGGTGGTAAACAACCGTCAGTACCCGATAGATAGGAATAAAACGCAAATATCTAGAGATAATATAAAGTACGGCAATTATAGCAAAGATGAGAAAATATTGGCAGCTATGCTAAAGGATGAAAATACATTTACCGTGGTTAAAGATAGTCTGGGTCTAAACTTCTTGGCCCGACCTGAATATAAAGATATGTTAAAAATCTATGCTCAATTAACAGGAAACCAGGAAGAAAAGCTAGAAAAGCTGGGAAAGATAATGCAACAGGAAGGTACAGCAGCGACTTATGCCAGGATAATTTTCCTTATGGAAGAAATAGATGTGAAAGAAGCTGAAGTTCACGAATTTATTCGTCGGGTACAGGCTTTAAAAATAGAGGCTCGTTGGCAAAAGATATATCAACATTTAAATTTTCTCAAAATAGAAGGAGATTTTGAACATTTGTTAAAATTTGTACTTAACCTGGATAGCTTTTTAAACAAAACCCGGGAAGGGGGGATAAATTGATGAAACTGGATGGAAAGCTGGCAGAAACAATAAGCTCCCTGGCTGAAAAAGGAAAAAAGAAAAAGAATCTCGGTTATGAGGAGATTGTCGAAGAACTACAGGATTTCAGCCTGGGTTCTGAAAATATAGAAGACATATTGGAACATTTCCAGTCCCTGGGTATAAACGTAATTTATGAAGATGATACTGATACCGATGCAGATGATCAGGATGAAAAGGAAAGTGTGGAAACAGAAAAGGTAACTGTCCCTGATACTGTTGAAATAGATGATCCGGTACGCATGTATTTAAAAGAAATTGGAAGAGTTCCCTTACTTATCGCAGAAGAAGAGGTAGATCTTGCTCATAGAATAGAAAACGGTGAAGAAGATGCTAAAAAGCAACTGGTCGAGGCTAACCTCAGGTTGGTGGTCAGTATTGCTAAACGCTATGTGGGAAGAGGTATGCTCTTCTTGGATTTGATTCAGGAAGGCAATTTAGGTCTTATGAAGGCAGTAGAGAAATTTGACTATCGTAAAGGGTTCAAATTTAGTACTTATGCTACCTGGTGGATCAGGCAGGCAATAACTCGTGCTATAGCTGACCAGGCCCGAACCATTCGTATACCAGTACACATGGTGGAAACTATTAATAAGCTGTCACGGGTACAGAGAAGCCTGTTGCAGACTTTGGGTCGAGAACCTACGCCGTTTGAAGTAGCTCAAGAAATGGATATCCCGGTGGAAAGGGTAATAGAAATAATGAAAGTAGCCCAGGAACCGGTTTCACTGGAAACCCCTATTGGGGAAGAAGATGACAGCCATCTAGGTGATTTTATAACTGATGAAGATGCAGAATCACCTGAGGAATCAGCTTCCTTTGTACTGCTACGAGAGCATCTGGACGGTATCCTTCATACTCTTACCGAAAGGGAAGCGAAGGTGTTGCGATTAAGGTTTGGGTTGGACGATGGCAGGCCCCGTACCCTGGAGGAAGTGGGGCAGGAATTTGGAGTTACCCGGGAAAGAATCAGGCAGATAGAAGCCAAGGCTCTACGTAAACTAAGGCATCCTTCCCGGAGTAAAAAACTTAAGGATTATATTGAGTAAAGTCGTTTGTTGGTTGACAATTAAGTTATAGGACGCTATAATGTTTGTCGTTGGGGCATTCCTCGATAGCTCAACGGTAGAGCATCCGGCTGTTAACCGGAGGGCTGTAGGTTCGAATCCTACTCGGGGAGCCAGTGAAAATTCTAGAGCGGTAACCCTATAAAAGTTACCGCTTTTTATTTGACAGAAACCCCGTAAAACAATAGAATTTCCCTATTGACCTATTAAGAGATATTTTGGTATACTAACTCTTGCGGGGTTCCGTGGCATTCTGGGCCTATAGCTCAGTTGGCAGAGCTACCGGCTCATAACCGGTTGGTCCCAGGTTCGAGTCCTGGTAGGCCCACCATTTTAAGAAGTCAGAGGTCGGAAGTAGGATGTCAGACTTTGCGGTAAGAGATTTGACTTGGATAAAGTAAACAATATGATATCTGTCATCTGACTTCCAACTTCCATTTAATCAGAGTTCAGGAGTCAGGCTGTTGGAATTTTTCAGACTTTCCGACATCAGACTTCCGACATCTGTTACGGCCCCTTGGTCAAGCGGTTAAGACACCGCCCTTTCACGGCGGTAACGGG
>DUMX01000321.1 GCA_012839665.1 Gelria sp. | reverse complement strand
TATGGGGTGGGGGATTGCAATTGCAGAGTTTGCGATAATGTCACCAGTTCCTGAGGAGAAAGGTTGGCGGTTATGGTTAGCAAATATACTTGCTGGTTATGTTCTACTTCATAAGAAATGGTATGAGTCTCTGGTAATTCGTTGACAAGAACCTCAAAATCCTCTACCTGTTCTACCGGAGCAGCCTTTTCGGTTTCATTACCTCCAGCAGGTTCATTCGGTGTTGTTGCAGTCTTATCATTAGTATTTGAAGCTCTAATATTAGAACGGCTGTAGCTGGACTTACCAGGCTGGTGTTGTGGCAACTGGGCAATATTTATGGTCAATCTGTCTTCTTTGTTCCCGGTATCAAAAATATAGGTACAGCAGCTATTACCATCAAATTTATCTAACATAGTATATGACGGGGGTAAATTTGCTGGTTGCACCGACAAAACATCAGCAGCTATCCTGGCCTTTTCCTGATTTTGGTCAAGAGATGTCGTTAAAAATTCTTCTGAAACGGCATCACTCTGGGCTCCATATAAAATGGATTCATTTTGAGGGGTCGGAACCACCACGGAAGAGTCAGATGGCTCTGATTCAGGCTCATCCAGGTAAGTTTTAGCCATCTTTTCGGACGCTTCTCCTTTACCACCCACACGGAAATCCTCATTTTGTTTGGTGGCCGGCCTCTTCACTTTTTCGTCTGCTGGTACGGTAGCTGTTTTCTCCCGATCAGCTACATTAATAACAAAATTCCCGTTTTTAATTATTCCAGGTACATACAGTACCATTAATAATATCGCTGCTGTTGCTGCGATACCCATAAACCAACGCAGCCACGGGAGCTTACCGTTTGTAGCAGTAACCGGGCTGGTCGAGGAAATAGGGACAGCTACAATCCGTTCCATCACCTGGGAAGTAAAATCGGCGGGCAGATCAGGGGTATCCCATTCCTCCCGTAGAATACTGGTTTCCAGCAGGGCCTGGTCAACGGCCTGGCGGCAATTATGGCACTGGGCCAAATGCTGTTCGAATAAAATCTTCTGGTCAGGGGTAAGAAGGTTGTCGCAATAGTCATAAATATACTTATCTATTTGCCGGCAATTCATATTGTAACCCCCTTTCTTCCCAGTGTTTTTGTACAATTTTTCGCAGAGCTTTACGGGCACGGTGAACCCTGACCTCTATGTTTTGCTTACTTACGCCCAACACATCAGCGATTTCCTGGTTATTTAACTCCATCTGATACCTGAGTATTATAACTACTCGGTAATTTTCCGGTAATTCATTGATAGCTTTATCCATAAATGCTTTTAATTCTTCGCGTTCAAACACAAGCTGGGGGTCATCTGAACTAGCCGTATAATAATCTTCGTAGGCCTTTCCGAATGTTTCATCAAAATCCAGAAGTATAGCTTTTTTTCTCTTACGCAGGGCGCTAATACTAGCATTAGTAGCTATTCTATATATCCAGGGACTAAATTTCCTGTTACTATCAAACTGATAAAGTTTTTCATATACATTTATAAATACTTCCTGGGTAATATCCTCTGCCTCCTGATATTGACCAACCATCCTGTAGACTAAACTAAAAACCGGCCTCTTATACCTGTTCACTAATTCCTCAAAAGCTGACATATCCCCTTCCAGACTCTTACTGGCAAGCGATTCATCGCTTAACAAAACTCATCAGCTCCCCACTACTGTCAATAATAAATACGTTGACAGTTTAATTCTCTTACATCTCATATTGTAAAACTAATATAGCAGATACTACAAAAATGTGGTAGTTTAGACACGTTTATGTTACTATTTTATCTTGGATTGATAATATAAGAAGAAAAATGTGTATAATAAACGTAGTGAAATTTTTTGGAAAGGAGAGATATCAATGTCAAACCAATGCAACACTTGTCCTTCCAGTGCAGGTTGTGCTATAGACCCGGCAGATTGCGAAACAGCAATGGAGAAAAGCTTGCTTGGTTCTCTCAACGATATAAGGAATGTCATTGTAGTCATGAGCGGAAAAGGCGGTGTAGGGAAATCTTCTGTTACTGGCTTAATTGCTTCCAGCCTGACCCGACAGGGTAAAAAGGTTGGTATATTGGATGCTGATATTACTGGTCCCAGCCAGCCTCGAGCTTTTGGTATTAGTGATTTTAGACTAATGGGTAGCGAATTTGGTATTATACCGGCTGTAAGTAAACTGGGTATAAAAATGATATCAATTAACTTCTTTTTACCTAACGAGGATGACCCGGTAATATGGAGAGGTCCTATACTGGCCGGGGCAGTAAAACAATTTTGGGAAGAGGTAGATTGGCGTGACCTCGATTATCTGGTGGTAGACCTGCCCCCGGGTACCGGTGATGTGCCACTAACAGTAATGCAGACCTTGCCAGTAAATGGGGTTGTCATTGTATCTTCCCCACAAGAATTGGCCTTTATGGTAGTTAAGAAAACCATTAAGATGACCCAGAAGATGAATATTCCGATTTTAGGCCTGATAGAAAACATGAGTTATGCTATTTGTCCACATTGCGGCGAGAAGCTGGATATGTTTGGCAAGAGCCAGGGCGAACAGGTGGCAAAAGATACCGGATTAGACTTTTTGGGGAACCTGCCCTGGGATGTTAAATTAAATGCTTTAGTTGATGAAGGTAAAATAGAGGATTATACTGCACCCGAATTAGATAAAATAGTAAAAAGCATTTTAAGCAAATTGGACTAGATTTCCAAACAAAAGCAGGGCTCATGCTAAGCCCTGCTTTGTTACCTACAATCTTTTTCTGTTATATACTATGGGATTATTAACGTTGTTAAGTAATATTGTAGAAAACATGATAAAATAGGACTGCGAAATATTAGAAATTTGTATATAATATAATTAAAAAGGATATAGGGTGCTGTTGTCGGTGTGAGGGTTTTTTATGGTGGAGACTGGAGGTTGATTGCATGACAACTACACTTTTAATGGAAATAAGAAATCTAATTGCTGATTTGGCTTCAACCTTGATATTAGGAAAAAATAAAGATGCTGCTAACTTGGCTATGGTTTTATCTGAAAAAAGTAAGGCTCTGGCTGAGGAACTGGCTAAATAAAGTTAACATATAGTTACGTAAGGCACTGCCAACAACCACGGCAGTGCCTTTTTTAACGGTGCCAGGCACTTAAGTTGTTGGGGCATTTAATACAAGCATTGTCTACATAACAATAACCCAGGCTCCGGACTTGTTTGATATAATTGTGAATTCTCACATTAATCCTGCCATAATTCTCAAATTAAAACTACCCCATATTGAGCCATTAACACTTAATTTTGCAAATTAGCCCGGTAAAAAATATTTCATTTCTCATTTTAAAGCGGTATCCAATTTGCCTAAACCAAAAGCCGCCGGAAGCAAATAACCCCAGCGGCTGACCGGTAGTAAGATTAGAAATTCAGCTGTTAATTCTGGGTTTTTGTATACGCTTTTCCCTGATTTTTTCCACTAACTCATCATCAATTTTACGGGATTTACCCCGATCCG
>DUMX01000320.1 GCA_012839665.1 Gelria sp. | reverse complement strand
CCTGTAATTAATTTTAAGTATGGGTATTATGGGATTAAATGCAGATATTCCAGTAATAGTTGGTGCTAGTAATGCTACTGCTATCCTCGAGGATGGGATGATAGTAACCCTGGATACGCAGTAGCATTACTAGCACCAACTATTACTGGAATATCTGCATTTAATCCCATAATAGCTGCATTAGAGGTAAGACCACCTTCCTCCGCAATAAGGCCTGTAATTACTTTTAAATATGGGGCTAAATTGCTATCAGCACTCCTCGTCACCAGTATGTCTCCAGCTTCTATTTTCTCTATATCTTCAGCATGTATAATTATTTTAACCGGGCCACTGGCTGGATGAGTTCCTATACCCATTCCCTGAATAAGAATTTCTCCTACTGTATCAACTTTTAACATGTTGGTCCCTCCGGCTTTTCCTGAAGGAATACCGGCCGTTAGAACTATTAAATCACCATTATTTATATAGCCACCTTGTAAGGCAGTTTTAATTGCTTCTGCGAAAAGCTCATCAGTTCCCTCTATTTCTCTAATTAAAACCGGTTGTACTCCCCACACCAAGGCAAGTTTACGCATTATTTGGAGCTCATGAGTGGCTGCTATAATTTGAGCCTGGGGTCGATATTTTGCTGCCATTTTAGCAGTAAAACCAGTACGAGTAGCAGTAATAATGGCTGACGCACCCAGATTAAAAGCTGCCGTACAGGTAGCATAACTAATAGCATCGGTAACTGAAGCTGTACGCTGGGGTCGTTTCTGACGTAAGATATCAGCATAGGGTAGAGTTTCTTCGACCCGAATAACTACACGAGCCATAGTTTTTACAACTTCAATTGGATATTTGCCAGCAGCGCTTTCCCCGGATAACATAACGGCATCAGCGCCCTCAAAAATGGCATTAGCCACATCGGAAACCTCAGCCCGGGTAGGCCGGGGATTATTAATCATGGATTCCAGCATCTGGGTAGCTATTATAACCATCTTCCCCATCTGGCTGCAATTTTCAACAATAGTTTTTTGTACTAACGGCACTTCTTCAACTGCTATTTCTACTCCCAGGTCACCGCGGGCTACCATCACTCCCTCAGCTATTCGGATAATATCAGTCAGGTTGTCAACACCTTCCTGGCTTTCAATTTTAGCAATTATATCAATATCTGCCCCTCTTTGTTCTAAAATACGCTTAATATCAATAACATCCTCGGCAGTCCTTACAAAGGAGGCAGCTATAAAGTCTACTTTGTTATCTATACCAAAATTGATGTCTTCAATATCTTTTTCACTTAAAAAAGGAAGATCTATTCTCACTCCGGGTACATTAACTCCTTTTCGCTCCCCTAATTCACCACCATTAATAACCCGGCAGACTATGTCGGTATTATCAATTTCTTCTACCTTAAGATTAATAAGCCCGTCTGATAAAAGAATTACGGTCCCTTTTGTTATCTCCTGCGGAAGATGGGAATAACTAATCATCACTCCATTTTCATCCCCGACTATCTCCCGGGTAGTAAGTATAAAACGCTGTCCTGTTTTAAGTAACACTTTCCCGCTTTTTAATTTCCCGGTTCTAATCTCTGGTCCTCTGGTATCCAGCATTATTGCTATTGGTTTGGCACAAATTCGTGCAGCCTCACGTATAGCCAGTATTCTTTGTCGGTGCTCTTCGTAATTACCATGAGAAAAATTTAAGCGAGCAACATTCATACCAGCCTCAATCATCTGCACCAGTGTCTCCACTTTTTCACTAGCCGGCCCTACAGTACAAATAATTTTAGTTTTCTTCACCTTCCCACCTCCTAACTGGAAATTAATTTTGGATGCGAACCTTGCACCAGCACCTATTACCGTATTAACCCCCCATGGCCCGAGGCCACAACCACCGATGAAAATGGCACATGGGACTTGTAATTGTAATAGGAGAAATGCGGAGCATTTCCACACTAATTCTCAATTCTTAATTAACCCCGTACTTTGGGTTACCACTGAACTTTGCCATACCTATAACGTCTGCTACCAGCACTCTATTTTCTTATTAT
>DUMX01000319.1 GCA_012839665.1 Gelria sp. | reverse complement strand
GTGGTAATTTTTGGGCCGCACATTATTTTTTGCCAGTTTGGCCAGGGGATGATACTCGGTGGTTATCAAGTCCACCGTCTTCTCAACTGCGGTATTAACCGTTTCGGCTACCAAAACCATACAAATAGTAAGAACCAGTAAACCCCATTCTATCGAATTAAGCCCGACCACCAGGGCAGCAATTACTACCAACATCGCGGCCAGGATATGTATTTTCATATTCTTTTCACTTTTAATACAATAAATTATACCTGCTATAGCACAGGAAAAACTCCTTCTTAACCTGCGCATTCTACACCATTTACCTTTCCAGCTTAACTGCCTGCATAATTTTCTCTTCTAGAGAACGCATTACCCTGGCTTCCTCATCAGTTTCGTGATCATAACCCATAAGATGCAACATACCATGAGCTACCAAGTAACCTAATTCCCTTTCCAGGCTGTGCCCATATTCATTACTCTGCAGGGATGCCTGTTCCAGGGATACAACTATATCACCTAAAATATTAAGCTCTTCACTAGAATCATAATCCGGTTCATCATCAGTCAATTCATTCATAGGAAAGGAGAGAACATCAGTGGGACGATTTTGTTTTCGATAAATAAGATTTAATTCCTGGATATAACTATTATCAACTATCATTATGCTGACTTCGCTATCTTTAGGTAAGCGGATTATTTTGGATACGGCATTACATACATTAACAATTACCTGCTGCAGTTCTTTCCCATAATTAATCTTGCTCTGCTGGTTGATTATCATGGTCTCCATGCTTTTCTCTCCTTTTTTCAAACTCACGCACGATTATTTCAGGATATTCGATACGTTTATGGTATAGCCCTTCAAGGCTGGTGCAAAATGAATTAGCAATAACATCCAAATCTTTAAAGGTTAAATCACAAGCTTCTAATTGCCCATCATTAAGCTTATCCTGAATAATCCTGCGGACCATATTTTTTATCTTCTCCGGATTAGGATCCTGCAGTGACCTTACTCCGGCTTCAACCGAATCTGCCAGCATAACCAGAGCAACTTCCTTGCTCTGCGGTTTGGGACCCTCATAGCGAAAACTTTCCTCACTCAAAGTTCCTTCCCGGTCCTCTTCCAGGGCACGACTGTAAAAATATTTGGCCAAACTGGTGCCATGATGCTGTTCAATAAAATCTATAATATCCAGAGGCAAATGAGCTTCCCGAGCCACTTCTACCCCCTCCCGGACATGGGAGGTAATTATCAGGGCACTTAAGGCCGGGGCTATTTTCTCGTGGGGATTATCTAATCCGCGTTGGTTCTCTACAAAATATTCCGGCCTTTTAATTTTGCCAATATCATGATAATAAGCCCCTACCCTGACCAACAATGGATTAGCGCCTATTGGTTCTGCGGAAGCTTCAGCCAGATTACCCACCATTAAACTATGATGATAAGTACCTGGTGCTTCCATCAACAACCTTTTTAATAATTCATTGTTAGGATTTGATAATTCCAGTAATTTAATCATACTGGTAATAGAGAACGCAGATTCCAGATAAGGAAGAGCCCCTATCATTAAAACTGCAGAAAGGATACCATTAACTGCACCAATAACCATGCCAACCAGTATGAGATTTAAGGTAACATTTCCGCCAATCAAAGACAAGGTTAGAATACTAATTATGTTAGCCAGTGCTATATAAAATCCGGATCGGGCCAAATCGGAGGTCTGGTTTAAACGGTAAACCTGGAAAATTCCTACAGTTCCACCAACAAAAGCAGTAATCGCATAAAACAACTGGTTACCCTCGGTTAACAACCCTACGTACAGGGCCATTATCATGGTGAAAAAATAGGCCAATCGGTTGTCCAATAAGATGGCAACTAACATAGAACCGGCAGCTACCGGAGTCAGATAACCAATAAGTGCATTTATATCCGGCAGGTCACCAATCTTAATCAGGGTAATAAAACGGGTAATAGACAACATTAGAATAAATATCAGGCCAATCAAGAGCATTAACATATGGTTTTCGTAGATTTTTCTATAATAGCGCCGTATGAATTCTATAGTTAACCAAAAGGTAAGTAATACAAAAATAGCGGAGCCAACCAGAGTTAACGGATAGCTCTTACTTCTTTGAATTCCCAGTTGTTCCAGGGTGGAAATCTGTTCAGCTGTAACCCGCTCACCCTCGCGGACGATTTTTTCACCAACCTTGACCGTTTTCTGTACTGGTTTAACCGCATCCATGGCTTCTTTTATGGCTTTATCCGTAGCTTCCTTGTTAAAAACCAGGTTGGGTTTAATGGCATTAATTACTACTATTTTCATTATTTCCCGGGCCTGCAGGGAAAACTCCAACTGGTCTATCTGTTTTGAGGCCTGGTCGAAAACATTGTCCAGAGTTTCCTCAGTTATGGGCTTTTGCATTAGACCGGGAATAAGACTTAGTGAAGTCACCTGCATCTGCTGTAAATCTTCAGGGGTGGCATTCTTCAAATATTGGGCCAGTTGACTGGAGTTGTTTTTGGTCTCAATATTTCTCCCCTCTTTATTTATGTTATCCAGCAACTCCTGTAGTTTATCTTTATCATCTTCTTCCTCGGTAGCCCGTATATCTCTGACCAAACTAAAAAAGCTGTTTACCTCGTTTCTAGTCGCAGTCAAAGCATAGGTGTCTTCCTGGTAAACCTTTTGTACCTTCGCGGCAGCCTGTTTTTTCAGTTCCTTGGTTTTAGCCTCATCAATTATTACCGATGTAGTATTAGATTGAATATCACGCCGGGCTACTTCGTCAGGCTTCAAGGTTACTTGCTTGGGGTTAAAATTACTAAATACAATTAAAATGGTAATAGAAAAGAAAATTAAAACGCCCAACACTTTTTTAGTGTTGGATTGCCCAAGAAAAGCTAAAAATCTTTTGCTGATTATATCAGATATGCCCTGTATTCTCATGAATACTCCCCTTAACTAACCGAACTGCCGTTTAGAATGAAAGGAGATAAAGCTAGTCCGCTTACTAATGATGTTCCACCGCTTCATAGGACTCATAAGCATCAATAATCTTCTGTACCAGCGGGTGGCGGATAACATCTTCTTTGCTCAGGTATTCGAAAGATATGCCTTTTACCTTAGCCAATATCTTCTGAATTTCAATTAAACCAGAATACTCTTCTTTAGGTAAGTCCACCTGAGTTATATCACCTGTAATAACCGCCTTGGAGCCAAAACCCAGACGGGTTAAAAACATTTTCATTTGCTGGGGGGTAGTGTTTTGAGCTTCGTCCAGAATAATAAATGCATTGTTAAGCGTACGCCCCCGCATATACGCCAACGGAGCAATCTCAATAATGTTCTTTTCCAAATAACGCTGGGTAACATCTACACCCAATATATCGAATAACCCATCAT
>DUMX01000318.1 GCA_012839665.1 Gelria sp. | reverse complement strand
TTTTCTCTACAGCGCCCTGAACCAGTTTTCTAATCAAGATTTAATTAACTTTTTTAATATGAAAGGGTTAGCAACCGTTATTGAACGTGGCCAGCGGGTTTTTCCTGCCAGTGGCCGGGCCGAGGACGTAGTCCAGGTTCTTTACCAGAACATGCTGGATAATGGTGTAAAAATTATCCGTAAGTGCCAGGTACAGGGTGTGGAGATAGAAGCTACCCGGATTAAGGGAATTAAGGTAGAGGGGGAAGTTATTCCTTGTGACGCAGCCATAATTACAACCGGGGGGATGTCATACCCGGGTACCGGGTCTACCGGAGATGGATATGATTGGGCGCAAGCTGTCGGGCATCACATAATACCGCTGCGCCCTGGATTAGTACCACTGGTGGCTCAAGAAGAATGGGTAAAAAAGCTGCAGGGCTTAAGCCTCAAGAACGTCCAGGCCAGTGCCCACCGTTTTGATGGCAGCCGTATTAACCAGGAATTTGGAGAAATGCTTTTTACCCATTTTGGGGTATCAGGCCCAATTATATTAAGCATGAGTCGGGATATAGGTGAAGCCCTTTATCACAGTCGAGAAAAAGTACGGCTATGTATAGACCTGAAACCGGCTTTAAAAGAGGAAAAACTGGATAGGCGACTGCAGCGGGATTTAAATAACTATTCCCGGCGCCAATTTAAAAACTCGCTGGAAGGTCTTTTACCTAAAAAGCTAATTCCAGTTATAGTAGATTTAAGCGGCATAGATGAAAATAAGGAAAGCCATCAGGTGACCCGAAAAGAGCGCAGGCAATTACTGCAAACATTAAAAAGTCTGGAAATTACTATCACTGCTACCCGCCCCATTGGCGAAGCTATAGTTACGGTGGGGGGAGTAGATGTTAAGGAAGTTAATCCCCGCACTATGGAGTCAAAATTAGTAAAAGGCCTATATTTTGCTGGTGAAATACTTGATGTGGATGGGTATACCGGGGGTTTTAACTTACAAGCGGCCTTTTCCACCGGATACCTGGCGGGAAGGTCAGCGGCAGGAGGGCCAGCTCATTAAGGCGAAAACTTAGAATTACCTGTAACCCATACAATTGACTGGAATATGGATTTCTGTTACTATTCGAGATAAATGAGGCAATACGCATTTTAATGGGGGAATAGAAAAAATGAGTAAGAAGCTAAGACGTCGTGAAACTAGTACTGGATACCGGGGGTCTGAGGACTACATAGTAACAGATGACCTGAGAAATTCAGTAAACATAGCTATTGCACTGCAAAAACCGCTTCTAATTAAAGGGGAGCCAGGTACAGGCAAAACTATGCTGGCCCAGAGTATCGCTGATTCTCTGGATAAGGAGCTTATCATCTGGAACATAAAATCTACTACCAAAGCCCAGGAAGGGCTTTATGTATATGACACTGTACAAAGGCTATATGATAGCCAGTTTGGTGAAGGTGATGTAGCTAATATCAGTCAATATATTAAACTGGGTAAGTTGGGTGAAGCTTTTATTTCTCCAGAACCGGTAGTACTGCTAATAGATGAGATTGATAAAGCTGACCTGGAATTTCCCAACGATTTGCTCTGGGAGTTGGACCAGATGAGTTTTTACATTCCGGAGACCAAAGAAACCGTCGCAGCTATTCACCGGCCTATAGTAGTTATCACCAGTAATGCCGAAAAAGAACTACCGGATGCTTTTTTGCGCCGCTGTATTTTCCATTATATAGAATTTCCCGAACCCCAAGGTATGGAAAGGATTATCAAAGTACATCATCCCAACCTGGAAAAGCGCTTGTTGGACCAGGCTATGGAGACTTTCTATACGTTGCGGAATGTACCTAACATACAGAAAAAACCAAGTACCAGTGAGCTGATTGATTGGTTGCAAGCTCTGGTGGTGGGAGGAATAAATCCTAACCGTATTAAGCAGGATTTGCCCTTCCTGGGAGTTTTGCTGAAAAAGAACGAAGATTTGGATACTCTCCTAAACCAGCTATATGGCAAGACTCAAAGCCGCAGCAGTTTTGTCGGCTCGTCTTTAAATAGGTATCGGTAATAATAGCATTTTAGATGCGGAGGAAATTCTATGTTTACTAAATTTTTTTATACATTGAAAAACTTTGGCGTGCCTGTTTCCATGAATGAATGGCAGGCTTTGATGGAGGCTTTGGAAGCTGGTATGGCAGGGTCCAGCCTGACTGGTTTTTATTATTTATGTCGTGCCGTACTAGTTAAAACAGAGGCACACTATGATCGTTTCGATATGGCTTTCGCTGCTTTTTTCAGTGATATTGAAACCCCGGAAGGGTTACCGGATAAAATCTGGGATTGGCTTGATAAAGAACTACCAGAACTGGAAATTACCGATGAAATGAGGCGTAACCACCAACACCTGGACCTGGATGAATTGAAGCGCATGCTGGAGGAGAGGTTAGCAGAACAGACTGAAGAGCACCATGGTGGTAATCGCTGGGTTGGTACCGGCGGAACCTCACCTTTCGGTCATTCTGGGTATCATCCTGGCGGTATCCGCATAGGGGGAGAATCTCGTAACCTGTCAGCAGTTAAAGTAGCAGGAATGCGCCGTTACCAGGAATTTCGTACTGATGAAACCCTGGGGGTCAGGCAATTTCAGGTGGCCTTACGCAAGTTGCGCCAGTTTACCAGCCGTCTGGATGGAGCTCGGACTGAACTGGATTTAGATGCTACTGTCGATAAAACTTGTGATAATGCCGGGCGTTTAGAGCTAGTTTGGGAAAGACCCCGGGAGAACGCTATAAAAGTACTATTATTAATGGATTCCGGGGGCTCGATGTTACCGTATTCCCGCTTGTGCAACCAGTTATTTACGGCAGTTAACCGCTCTAACCATTTTAAAGATTTGCAGATTTTCTATTTCCATAATTGTATTTATGATTGGCTTTACCATGATCCCAACTGCAGACAAAATGATTATACTGATACCGAGTATGTCCTGCGCACATACAGCCCGGACTATCGGGTAATAATAGTCGGAGATGCCAGTATGGCACCTTATGAGTTGACACGGGTGGGGGGAGTCATTGATTGGGGTTTGTATAATGACAAACCGGGAATAGACTGGCTCAGGAGATTACGCCAGCGTTTTGAATATTCGGCCTGGCTTAATCCTATCCCACGCGATTATTGGGATTGGACGGATGGGTACTATACAATCAGAAAAATATCAGAAATATTCCCCATGGAACCACTAACTGTCGATGGCTTAGAAAGAGCCATCACCGCCCTCAGGAGCAAGCAGGCGGTAGCAGCAGCAAATTAAAGACGGAGGATGTATATGAGGCATGTATATGAGGGTAAGACAAAAAGTGTGTATGAGCTCGAAGATGGTAATTACCTGCTAAAATTAAAAGATGATGTAACCGGGGAAAACGGACAGATTGACCCGGGAGCAAATACAATAATTGGTCAGGTCGAAGGGATGGGTAAAGCTTCTTTGTTAATGTCTCGTCATTACTTCGAACTGTTAAATAAAGCAGGAGTTCGTACCCATTATATAGATGCCAATATTGATGAGAATACCATGACGGTTAAACCGGCCCAACATTTTGGGGAAGGGCTGGAGATAATTTGCCGTTTCAAAGCCTACGGTAGTTTCTTGCGCCGCTATGGAAAATATGCCAGGAAGGAGCAGCCCCTTAACAGCCTGGTGGAAATTACCTTGAAGGATGATGACCGGGGCGATCCCCTGATTGTTGATGAGGCCCTGGAGCATGGTACACTCGGGCATAGTTAACAGACCTAGTTGCTCCAGGGCCTCATCAACAATCAGGGGATCGCCCCGGTCATCATCCTTCAAGGTAATTTCCACCAGGC
>DUMX01000317.1 GCA_012839665.1 Gelria sp. | reverse complement strand
CACTTAACTTAATAGTGCGGGTTTAAAAATGAAGGTAATAACTATACCTGCTTATTAATTTCGCCTACTAAAGCAGCAGAAAAAATAAATCCTTTGATGTTTTCATTAATCTCGATATTAACGATGCTATGGAGAAGTAAGCCACCGTAAAAGCCCGGCATATAAGGGTTGTAAAATCAGAGCTGAATTGAACTCCGAATATAATATCTAAAGAACCTGAGTTTCAAGTGTTAACTTTTCAGTGTAGGCTAAAACTTCATTTAGTGATGAAATTAAA
The DNA here is from genome assembly GCA_012839665.1 of Gelria sp. Lineage (GTDB taxonomy): Bacteria > Bacillota > Syntrophomonadia > Syntrophomonadales > Syntrophomonadaceae > UBA4844. The sequence continues at coordinate 3,467 of DUMX01000317.1, read as the reverse complement.
CAACAAGCTTTAAAAAGAGCAGGAAACCAATGCCAGTGTACCAGACAGGTGGCTGTCACTTATAGCAATTATGATTCCGGAGGTACCCCGGAATCATTCCTTTTTTATATAGAGTGGGAAAAACAATTTGCAAATTCAAAATCTCATTATTATATGGAAGGATTCTGGAAATAGATGTTGAATGCTAGAAATAAATCTGCGCTATATCTGTACTTAATAATGGTTTTATTATGTGGGCGTTAACGGTGAAAATGGGACTCAAATATGATGGTGATATGCAAAAACACGATAAGATTCGGCGGTATATTTCTTTACCATTGATCCCATTCATTTGATTGAAGCCATAACTATAGACCCACGTGCAAGTGACTGGTATGTAGATGTATTAAAAACTTATTGTAGGAGAGTAGGGTTTAACATAGTCCCAGAAAAATCAAAGTTATATTCTGACGATATTTTCGAGCAAACAGGGCTGGTTCAACAATGGATTCCGGTAAGGCCATAGCTCATCCAATAAAGTAACATAGCTTTCTAAGAAAAATACAATCTGTGCTATTATTGATAATATGAAAATAGTAATTTAGCGAGTAATCGTAGAAAGGGGGTTTTTAATATGCCATCTGTAAATATTGATATTAATCCGCTTGTTTTAGAGTGGGCTATTAATAATTCAAATTATACTTCCAAATTAACTACATCTGAATATGACAATTTACAAAAATGGCTGTCTAAAGAAAAACTCCCGACATTAAATCAGTTAGAAAAATTCAGCAAAAAAATTAATATTCCTTTTGGATATTTACTTCTCAAAGAACTCCCGGAAGATGACCTGATTAGAACGGATTATCGCACGATTAATAATGCGGTAATGAATAAACCTAGCCGTGACTTAGTAGACACTATAAATGACATGGAACAAAAAATGTTATGGATGAGGGAATATCGAATTGCTATAGGTGCCGAACCATTACCGTTTATAGGGGTGTTTGAGAGTAGTGTTAATAAGCTTCATGAAGTTGTTAAGGAAATAAGAAAAATCTTAGATTTACCGATGGACTGGTACAAAAAACATCCGAACTATAACAGTGTATTTAATTTTTTAAAGTCAAGGATAGAAGATGTGGGAGTCCTGGTAATGAAGAATGGTGTTGTAATTAATAATACCCACCGGCCACTAGACATTGCCGAATTTCGGGCTTTTTTACTATTTGATGAATTTGCCCCACTAATTTTTATTAACAATAAAGATAGTGGAGGAGCTAAAATATTCTCTTTAATACATGAATTTACCCATTTGCTGATCAGTACAGACGATAATGTTATTACTGAAAATAATGTAGACAACGAGATAATCTGTAACAAAATAACCGCCGAAGTCTTAATGCCCAAAATATTGCTATTGAAACTTTGGCAAAACCCAGCTGATCAAGTCGGTTTCATAGAACATCAGGCTGAAAAATTCAAAGTAAGTGCTTTAGCATTAGCCAAACGCTATTATGACTTAAACAAGATAGATTATCCTACTTACCAAAAAATCTATGAAATCTCTATGGAAAACTATAGAAAAAAAACAGATAGCGATAGTAAGGGTTCTTACTATAATACAAAAAAAAGTAACCTTAGCAAAACATTTGCAAAGGCGGTTATTAATTCCACTTTAGAAGGACAAATTTTACATGACGATGCTTTTAGATTATTGAATATTCCCCATAGCAGAGCCTTTAATACACTCATGGAGATGTATAATGAGTAGGGAAAAATACTTATTTGATGCAAATACCTTTATTACAGCTAAAAACACATTTTATAGTTTTGATATAGCTCCTAGTTATTGGGTAAAAATTAACGAATTAGCTGAAAAAGAAAAATTTAGTATAATTGACCGTGTATATGCCGAGTTGGTTTTTCCAGATAAAAAGAATCCAGAAAAAGAGGATGAACTTAGTTTTTGGATTAGAACAAAATACAAAGGAAAAGTCCACACGACCAGAGATACAAAAGTAGTTGAAATGTATGCCCAAATTATTCAAAAAATGACTCAGGATCCCCCCTATATATCTCACTACTTAACAAGTGCCAAGGCTAATTTTGCAAGGGCTAGTAATGCTGATGCCTGGCTGGTCGCTTATGCTAAAGTATTTGATTACACTATAGTTACATTTGAAACATATAATTCCGAAGAAAAGAAAAACATAAAAATACCGGTCGTATGTAAAGAATTTGGAGTAGATTGCATCAATTTACATGAATTTATGAGACAGATGAGAATGATATTGTAGACCTTGATTCTACTGCGAAAACCCCTATTCAGGTGAATATTAGTGAATACGTGGTCAAAAGATAGTGCTTTTGAATTAAGGACTTTGGGGGAGTTTAATTTGATAAAAGGCTTATATACAGCAGGTTCAGGAATGATGCTACAAATGGCGCGGCAGGACGTGGTGGCTAATAATCTGGCTAATGTGAATACCAGTGGTTATAAAAAACAGGTAGCAGTTGCCCAAGCCTTTCCAAATATGCTTATGAGCCGCTTGGGTGAAATTGAAAAGAACAGTCAGGGTGAATATGAACCAGCACCTGTTAAACTAATCGGGGGACTGGGAACCGGAGCAGTGGTTGAAAAGATATATACCGATAATACTATGGGTAATATCAGAAAAACTGATAATGCTACTGACCTGGCGTTAAACAACGACGGCTATTTTGCCGTTTTAACTCCGCAGGGGGAGCGCTATACCCGCGACGGACAATTTAAAATAAATAATGAAGGAACTTTAACTACCAACCAGGGTTATCCAGTACTGGATATTGATAATCAAACCATTACCTTGGAAGGGGAGTTTATGGTGGGCGAGAACGGGAATATTTCATTAAATGGTGAAAACATAGCCCAACTAAAAGTTGTTAATTTTGAGAATCCTCAATACCTTCAACGTGAGGGAGATAATTTGGTAGCTGCAGAGGAAGAAGAAATTATTCTGGAAAACCCCGGTATATTACAAGGCTACATAGAAGAATCGAATGTGAATGCGGTAAGGGAAATGGTGGAATTAATTAACGTGGTAAGGGCATATGAATCTATGCAAAAAATAGTACAAGCCGAAGATGAGATTACCCAGGTTGCTATTGACCAGGTAGGTAGCGTATCCTAAAAAAGGAAACCCCGCCGCAGGGCGGGTTTTTTTTTGTCTATAAAGAATAGGTGATGGCAGGAATAAACGGATTAAACAGGGAATTGTAATAAAGACATTTATTATTTGAGCCGGGAGGATTATATTTTTCTATATGGTGATTAAAAACATAGAAAGGGCCAGCATTTTAGGGTGTAAAGTACACTTGCTTAATATGGTCGAGGCGGTGGAAATAGTTGAGCAGATGGTTAAGGACGGTAGCAGTTGTAACCAGGTCGTGACCCTTAATGCGGAAATTATTTACCAGACAACAAAAGAAATAGAATTACAACGAAT
>DUMX01000316.1 GCA_012839665.1 Gelria sp. | reverse complement strand
TTGTTTACACATCACTCCGTTCTCATGCTAAACTATTGTGCAAGGGAGATAGAAAAGAGCACTTACATTGTTCAAAAAACTTCTGCGAGAAGGTCTGGATTGTACCAAATCCACCATTGACAATGTGCAGTATCTTTTTTGCTCCCTTTTTTATGTCTAAACCGAAATCCGGAAGGGCTAAGTCCGGTAGAAACTGTCTTAATCCAATCTGTATCGAATTTAAATTCATAAGAAATCTCAATATGTAGAACTCAACATGTTGCAGGCTCAGGTGCAGGTTGGGGTGGTGTTTTCTTAAGTCCCGGATAATACTGGCATAGGACATGTCGGATTCAATATGATTGACAATAATCATATAAATCACGGCCAGGGAATACTGGTAATAGGGTAAGCAAAAGGAAGGTAAGTAGGAAATAGTCCTACCACAGAAGGGGCAATAATAGCGTCTAATACCCGGCCACGATAGGTGACATCAAGGCAATTCCGCTCATAGAAACCGTGCTTTTTCGGGGGTATTGGCATTAAACACTCTGGATTTAGGCAAGCATCAGGAACTGGGAATTCAAAATTCACACCTTGCCGCGCATATTCTGCTGGACTAATCGAGGTTAAAAAAACCTGCTGCAAGATTATCACATCCCACAACAGATTCTATAGCATTTTAATGCTAAAATAAATTAAGAATTATTTGCACTTTACATCAGTATTCATTTTGTTTGTAGATTATTTAATCCGAGAAAAAACGCTCCCTTCGGGAGCCATTAATTTGCGGATTAACAGCTATAGTAATTGTATAAAAGAATGATAATGTGCCTGTTATACAACCACAGTTAAACATTTATAGCATTTTGACGATATATCATATAACTAAAGACTTCTTACAGAAAACAAATATAAAAGGAGGAATAAAAATATTATGTTATCTTCTATAAATAGATTTGCACCTCACTATTTGTATCAAAACAATATAAGCAAAAACAATCATGTAGATAATTTCAACACTGATTTTAAAGAGATACTGTCTAAAGCAACTTCAAAAACAGAATCTGTATTATCCGCTTCAGCAACGAAAACATTAGTAAATGATGCACTGGATATGGATTCATATTTGGCACAATTACAGGTGAAGTTTGGATCCAAAATATCAGTGCAGAGTATGGAATACAGTAAGGTTAACATTAACCACATTGGTGGCTCAACAATTGGGACGGGAAATGTGATTGTAGCTCCTAACATTCTTGAGAAAATGGCTTCTGACCCCCAGGCAAGACAGCATTACGAGCAAAAAATTCAAGCCCATTTTGATACGAATGGAGAAGCAAAAGCTTTTATGGCTATGCACGGCAGGAGAATTGTTTCGCGTGGTGTTATTATACACCCCAATGGGGAAGTAACTTATTATTGTTCGAGTGATTATACACCAGAAGAAAAGGCACGTCTTGAGAAAGCCATGAAAGAAGAAGATGAAGCCAAGGCTAAAAACAGCAATTTCACTTAATCTCTTTTGTTCTGCCCGTTTTTTAGCCTTGGCTTCATCTTCTTCTTTCATGGCTTTCTCAAGACGTGCCTTTTCTTCTGGTGTATAATCATTATACACCCCAATGGGGAAGTAA
>DUMX01000315.1 GCA_012839665.1 Gelria sp. | reverse complement strand
TCACTACCTGGAACTGCCCCACAAGTAAAAACTACATTGGGCACCCAGGCTCCGCTAAGCCCTACTTCATAATCTTCTTCTGGCTCCAGTATAGGATTGGGAGAACGGTAAATAACTTTTTGGGGATTATTTAAATCAACCAGTAAAACCCCCAGGCGGTATACATAATTATGGTCGACACCATGGTAAATCAAGAGCCAGCCGTATTTTGTCTTTAAAGGCTGGGCGCCGGCGCCTATTTTTAATGAATCCCACATTCTACCGGGGCGAGGACCAAGAATTATAGCATGTTTATCTTTGAGCGGAAATTTAATCTCGTTGCAGTAAGTAACCCACATACTGGGCTCTATACGATGATATACTACATATTTACCATTAATCTTCTCCGGAAGTATAATAGCATCTTTATCCCAGATGTTTTTAAATGCTAATCCTTCCCGCTGCCACCGGTAGTATTGACCTTTAAGAAAATCATCTACCTTGATAGAAGCAGCAGCTATCTGAGCCATATTCCCGTCATAAGCGGTGTAGAGCATATAAATCTTACCGTCAATTTCAATAACCCGAGGGTCTTCACAGCCCTTCCTTTCTTCCGGTATTTCCGGCGAGAAAATGGGTTCTGGTAAACGTTCTAAAATTCGGTAACCGTCAGTTATGGCCAGTCCAATACGAGAAATATTATCATCTCCCACGGCCCGGTAAAAAAGGTACACACGGTCACCTATGCGTAAAGCTCCCGGGTTTAATACATATTTACTCTCCCAGAAACTATTCTCTAAAGGCTCCAGTAAAGGATTACCCTCATAACGCTCCAGATGTTTACTAGGTTCGTTAGTTGTTTCCTGTACTACTACGGCTACATCCTTGGGTCGAGTAGGTAAGAGAGTATCCAGCAAATTCTGATGGCTCTTACCGTTTTGTATATGGCGAAATACTATCTCCATAATCTCATCCGCATCATAGCCTAATTCCTCATAAAGAAGTTCTAAAAACTCATGGTTAAACCAACGGCTTTCAATACTGGTAGTAAGGGGTGTAGGTATGTTTAAGCCCCCTTTAAAACTATAACTGGCCCAACTCCAACAGCTGCAAGTTAAAAAAGTTCCGTTCTCCAAAACCTGACTCAAACCATAGGACTCGGCCATCAGCCGAAATATCCTGCTTGCTGATTCATTACCCTGAGCCTGAAGGTCATCAGCCAGTAGTTTTATCCTGGCTACCATTTCCCGGTGGTGGTAGTTTTCAAATATACTATGGGCTGAGAACTCATCCCCTTTTTGTAAACCCAATAGTGAATTGCTGATTTTCATACTTATATTTTTTCTTTGCGCCACATTCAGTAAAAATAATTGAGAATAGTTTTCGGCCACTGCCATTCGTCTTAACAAATTGGTGAAATAGCGTATTTTAGGATATTTACCACCTTTTCCGGGTTCCAATCCCTTAACTACTATCCGAGCAGTTACCCGGTTAAGATTAGATATTTTACCTTGAGATAATATACCTGTACGCAAGTCTTCTGTTAAAATTATAGGGTTAATATCCACCCACTCAAAACTCTCCGGTTTAAGGTTATCCAACAACCAAATTAAGTCACGGTCAGTATAGTTCCAGCTTTCCATCAGGTTGGCATAACTTACTATATCCCGGGCATCCATACGGTCTAAAAGCTCCGTTGCCTTGTAAACACCCAGGGGAATCATCAAGTTCATCGGTGGGAAACGTACTACCATTTCCCGCAGCAAATCAGAATTTATAGTAAACATACGCTGTTGAGGAAATAACCCAAACAGAGCATCAATAAAGGTTTGTAATCCCTGATGACGGTGTAAATCTCCGGGTAACAGGCCATCCAGAACCCCCTCAGCCTCTGCCATAAAACTTTCTATCGCTTTAATTAAAGCCTGCGGTTCTGAGTCTGCACTGATTCCCAACTGTTCAACCATAAAATTTATAAAACGTTTTTCATAGCGCTTCCTAAGTTCTTTGAAAATATTATCAGTTGCCACTATCTTCCGGTCTTTGCCAACAATTTTCTTAGGTACTACCACTGGTTTATTAGGTACATATTCCATATAGCCCAGTGGTATTATGGGAGGTTTTAGCTGCTCCTGGCGGTCAAGCCACCTGCGATTAAATTCAGGCTTAGCCTGCCAGAACTCACTATTTAAGTACAAACGAATAGAATCCATCTTACGAACCATAAGTTCGTTCTTTTCAAGACCTAAAGATTCTGATAAGTGATTTTCAAAAGAGTTCATTTCTTCTATATAACTGGCTATCCGGCCATTGTACATAGCAGTTAATAATGACAGTATATTCTCCAAGTCTTCATCTTCAAATACATAATGAAGTAAGAGATTATAAACTACCGATACCCATACTCGGTCAGAGATATGAAAATTATCTGCCATAGTTTCGCTTATCTCTGATACCATTTCCGGTGACAAACAGGATTTAAGCAAAGCAGAATTTTCGCTGCAACCGTTAATAAAATTAGTAAGCAATTCCAGCATAGGATAGTTAACCGGGTCCGGATTTCTAACCTCACTCCGAACCAGGATATCAGCAACCTTAATTACCAATCTATCCTTAAGCCAAATAGCACTATCCCTTTTAATAGCTTCAAATATAGTTTGAGCAATTTCATAAAAGATGCGGTTTCTTTTTTCCAGGTTATGCTGGGTTATTTCACCACCCAGGTTAAGCTCGCAGATGTTCTTATCCCAACACAAAGCTCGAGTTAAAAGCCAGAAATCTATCCCATAACCGCTGATGCTTTCACCCCAAAAGCGGGCCTCGTGGGCCAATTCTTCAATAAAGTCATGGGCTATCGCATAGATGCCGCCCAAAGGGTCACTTACCCGGCAACCGTAAAAGGATTCCAAAATGGGGGCAGCCAGCATATGGGCAATACTATCTATACCGGAATGTCTTCTCAAACTGGCCAAAACCATATCATACTGTCCCTGTATAGGAGTTAAAAAACTATCCAACCAACACTTTTCCGCTTCCGCGCCGTGGGCGTTAGCCATACCGACACTATACAATAATAAGTCAGCGTCTAGCCTTTTAGATATTTCCAAAATGGCCCTTACACTCATACCGCGCCCACTTAACTCCGCCGGCATCAAGAATTCTATATGTGGGTGCTTGAGATTTAGTTCCTTAATCGCCTGCAAGCTGTTACCGGCCGAAATATCACCTACGCAAACTATTAGTTGCCTGCGGCCAATCCAGGATTCTAAAACAGTATCTACCAATTTTAACAAGCTTACTAAACGTTCCTGCTCATCCAGGAAAGGTATGCCTATTACCAGGTCATAGTCATTAAACCTTTGCAACAGGGGAGTAATTTCTTTCATAGTCTCATCAAAAGTACTTTCCAGGTTTAAACAGGTCAACTACCTAACCCCCTTGAAACGTTTTTATTTCTCCTAATAATTATGCTCATTTTCTAGCTTTTATATTTTATCCCCAAGCTTAAAAATTACTAGCAGCTTTAGAATAATCTGTTCGGTGACATTTCTCAGCGCAATGCCCGACTAAATCCAAGGTAAGATTTGCTGCAATAATCTTTCGATAAATGCAAATCATATTACCAAGATAAAAAGTTAAACCAAAAGAGGTGAAAAACATGGATTTTGCAATTTATGAACAAGATTTCAGGAACCAGCCCCTCTATTGCAATAAGTTCAATCTGAGTAAAGAGGAGCAGGAGCGTTATTTACAAATGGTACCGGCATGGGTAAAGAAATGGCAAGAAGAATTGGATAAAATTTACTAGGGGTCTATAAACCTTAACAGGTCAGGTTCATTCAGAATGGACCTGGCTTTATAATTTTTTACAGCTTTTATATTTTATGCTTTGTTTATAAAATAGCTGTAGCTTTAGCATAAATTGTTTTGCGACATTTTTCGAGTAATGCTACAATTGTTTCAAGGGAATATTTGTTAGTAAGCAATTTTTAATTCTTAATTTTGAATTCTAATTCATTTTGGGGGGTTGCAAGAGAAACCTGGGAAAAGAGGTGAAAGGCATGGATTTTGCAATTTATGAAGAAGATTTTAAGAACCAGCCCCTCTATTGTAATAAGTTTAATTTGAGTAAAGAGGAGCAAGAGCGGTATCTACAAATGGTACCTGCGTGGGTAAAGAAATGGCAGGAAGAATTAGATAAAATACCTGCTGTTTAGTTCTTATACCTTATAGCTAAATAATCAAGGTCCATTCATTACTAGAATGGACCTTGATTTGTTTTATAGTAGTGCTTCCATCTGGTCTAATAGTTTTCCGAAATAATCTAGGGCCTGCTCTACTGGTTGAGGTGTAGTTAAATCTACTCCTGCCCTTTTTAAAAGATTTAAGGGATAATCCGAGTTTCCCGATTTTAAGAACTCCAGATACCGAACTACTGCAGGTTCACCTTCTTTTAGTATTTGCTCCTTAATAGCAGTAGCAGCAGAAAAGCCGGTAGCATATTTGTACACATAAAAGGCTGAATAGAAATGAGGTATCCTGGACCATTCCACTTCAATTTCCTGGTCTATTACTACTTCCGGGCCGAAATACAGGGCGTTAAGCTCCCGATATATTCGACATAATTCGTCAGGAATTAAACCTCCTCCAGCCTCAACCTTTTCATGAATTATTTTTTCAAACTCGGCAAACATGGTCTGACGATAGACTGTACCTCGGAATTGCTCTAAATAATGATTAATCAGATATATTTTCTCCTGCCGGTTACTGGAATTCTCCAACAAATAATCAATCAGCAGGGATTCATTGACCGTAGAGGCTACTTCTGCTAAAAAGATGGGATATTGGCTATAGATAAAGGGCTGGTTTTTATTAGAATAATATGAATGTAAGGAATGTCCGAGCTCATGGGCCAGGGTAAATACGTCGTCCAGTTTATTATCATAATTCATCAAAACATAAGGATGGGTGTCAAAGGTCCCCCAGGAGTAAGCCCCGCTGGTCTTGCCCTCATTTTCATAAACGTCAATCCAACCAGATTCCATTCCTGCTTTCAGTAAAGCCAGATATTCGTCCCCCAGAGGTTTAAGCCCCGCCCGGACCTTTTCCTGCGCCTGTTGGTAAGGGACTTCTACCCGGTAATCGCTTACCAGAGGGGTATAAAGGTCATACATATGCAGTTCTTCTAAACCCAACATTTTTTTGCGTAGTTTCATATATCGATACATATAGTCCAATTTGTCATGGACAGTATTGATAAGCTGTTCATATACCTCGGGAGATATATTGTCCTGGTCCAAAGCTGCTTCCAGGGCTGAAGGGTACTTACGGGCACGGGCATAAAAAATATCCCTTTTTACACTGGCAGCCAGGGTGCTGGCCAGGGTGTTCTTAAACTTATCATAAGTATTGTAAAGGGCAGTAAAAGCCTGTTGCCGCACCTGTCGGTCGCTACTTTCCATATAGCGGCCATACCTGCCTTTAGTCAATTCCACTTCCTGCCCAGTTTCATCTTTTATAGTAGGGAATTTTATATCAGCATTATTAAACATATTAAAAATGCTTCCTGCTGCAGTCGACAGGTCAGCACTCATAGCCAGTAAGCGTTCCTCTTCCGGAGAAAGTATATGTTCCTGCTGCCGCGAATTAAAGCAGTACCGTCATTTTATGGAAGAGCTTTGGCGGCAGCAGGAACATATACTTTCTCCGGAAGAGGAACGCTTACTGGCTATGAGTGCTGACCTGTCGACTGCAGCAGGAAGC
>DUMX01000314.1 GCA_012839665.1 Gelria sp. | reverse complement strand
TGGGGAACCTGATATATTGCCATATGATTGATTCTAATACCGGGAGGTTATAGAAGTGATAGCTACACTCGTTTTATCCCCGGCGGCAGCCAAACGTCTCATCGCCCGTGGAGTAATCAATGAACCCGTATTTAGACATGCCTATACCACAGGCAAAGTTATTATCTGTGTTGGCACCACCAATTCTTACATCGCTCATGAGTTGGGTTTAATAGATGCACAAGAGCAACGTTTGTTTGCGGCAGGTGTTATCAGTAGCGGGCTACCCTGTGTTACTGCTGACAACCGTTTATCCCATATATGCCTGGAAAAGGGTCAACGGGTAGAGGTTGACTGGGTGGAATTTCTAAACGGGTTCGGACGTGATGATGTATTTATCAAAGGGGCTAATGCCTTTGACGCCGGCGGGAATGCCGGAGTACTGATGGCCAACCCCAGCGGAGGAACCGTGGGAGCTTCCTTTGGTATTTTGGCCGCACGTGGCTCCCAGGTCATCATCCCTGTAGGCCATGAAAAGATGATTCCCTCCTGCCAGGCAGCGGCAAAGATTATGGGTATTAAACGTATTGATAATAGTCTGGGACTGCGCTGCGGTTTGGCCATTTTGCCTTTGGGACAAATTTACACTGAAATAAATGCGTTGAATACTTTATTCGGAGTAGATGCTACGGTCGCAAGCGCTGGAGGAGTAGGTGGTTCTGAAGGTAGCATTATGCTGGCAGTAGAAGGTGAGAAACAACAGGTGCAAGCTGCTCTCGCCATGGCTCGCAGCTTGCTGAAAGAAAAACCCCTGTCGGTGTCGAAGCAATCCTGTAAAAATTGTATTATGGATTCTCCCTGTGATTTTAAACCTGGAAAGTAATGAAGAGGAAAAATGAATAGCGAGTTCCCTTACCTGCCCAATATGCGCTGTAGTAAACGCTGGTGGAAGGACTTCTCAGGTTTAGAATCTTGAGTCTGCACAATCTTAGTGCCTGGTTTGGCTTTGACTGCATTAGTTTCCCTGGAATTAGGAGGCACAGGTTTAGCGATTGCGGGGACTGGTTTTGCCTGCTCGGCAACATACGCTTTATTGACCCTTTGGGTCGTATTGTAATCCCTGTTTACCTGACTCGGCCGTTCTTTGTGTTTGTCATGACTTTGAGAAGACCTGGTATGCGAGTGCTTCTTTTGAGTTTTATTTGATTTCGGCTTCGAAGCAGCCCTGGGCGACTGCTGCCTTTTCGGTGAATTCGCTTTTTTCCATTTATTAGCCGAAGCTCTGCGCTCATTGAGAAGAGCCTCCGATGGCAGTTCCATTTCCTCAATTAAAACTCCAATATGTTCTTCAATCTCATAAAGTGTCATGATGTCTTCACCCGTAACCAAAGAGATGGCACGGCCTACGTTTCCGGCTCTGCCGGTACGTCCGATTCTATGTATATAGCTGTCTTTTTCGATAGGAACATCATAGTTAATCACCAGGGATAAATCGTCTATGTGAATACCGCGGGCAGCAACATCCGTGGCTACCAGCAAATGAAACTCTCCCTGTTTGAACTTCTTCAGGGTCTTCATGCGTCTAGTTTGAGGGATATCTCCGTGCAAGGCCCAACAAGCATACCCCTTCTGGTATAAGAATCTTTGCACCTTATCGACCATAAATCGTGTATTGCAGAAAATAACACAGCTTTCCGGCTGTTCAACCAGCAGTAGCCGATTTAATTGTTTTCTCTTTTCGTTTTCTTGCACCCGGTAATAAACTTGCTGGGTGGTATCCACCGTCATAGTCTGTGATTCAATTTCAATAGTTACCGGATGTTTCATATATACCCTGCAGATTTTACGAATTTCATCGGGTACAGTAGCTGAAAAAAGGAGGGTCACCCTATCTTTGGGGAGAGTTTTAATAATTCTCTCCACTTGGTCCACAAAGCCCATGTCCAACATCCGATCAGCTTCATCAAGTACTAAAAAGCGTATATGTTTGGTTTCCAGATTCCCTTGCCGGATGTGATCAAATACCCGCCCCGGTGTTCCAGTAACAATGGAAACGCCCTTATTAAGGGCCCTAATTTCAACTTTCATATTATGCTGCCCATATACAGCCGTGGTCTTGTGCTGAAGATGTTTACCCATCTGTTTTAGGTCGCTGTCTACTTGAACTGCCAATTCCCGTGTGGGGGTGAGAATCAGACCCTGGGGCCCAGCTGCTCTGAAATCAGTTATTTGCAGCATAGGAATACCAAAAACGGCAGTCTTGCCGCTGCCTGTTTTAGACATGACAATTACATCTTCCTGATTCAGAACATGAGGAATGGCCCTGTGCTGTACCTCTGTAGGAGCCTCAAACCCCATATCTTCCAAGGCCTTTAAAATAGGTGACGAAATACCCAAATCATTAAAACTTTTTTTCATTATTATCTTCTTTCATTATTACGATTACATTAATTATAACATTTTCTTGTGATTAAATGCGGAAGATGCAGGGGAATGCTTCCCTAATAATAAGTTACGCCTCCCAGGCTTCGTTTTATACTGCGGGTATACTTGTACTTTGGATATCCGAAAATAATCATTATCCCTTGATTGTTTTCAGTAGGAATTCCATACTTTTTACTGACCGGGTTTCTATATTTCAGGAAAGGAGCGACGGTTCCAATCATGCAGGTGCCCAGTCCCAGGGATTCTGCAGCCAGCATAGCATAGGTTCCGGCTATGGCAAAATCCAGAGGATCCGAAGTTGGAGAAGCATGAAAATACATCGCCAGGGGTGCACCGTAGAGCAACAAGTCTTCGCCTTTGGCCATTTTCTCACTAAAAAGATCTGGCAGGGGGGCAGCAAATGTTTTCATTAAGTCATAAGCCTCTTTACCTATAAAAGGCCTCATAATGCCCAGTGCCAGTGGGGAAAACAACCACTTCTTGGATTTGAAAACTTCGACCATATCCGAAGCAAACTCTTTAACGCTATCAAACCCCTGCAATACCAGAACCTGCACCTCCGAAGGGGGCAGCCCCATCGGCGCAGTAGATACAGCATCAAGTATCTTTTGGATCACTTCCGCTTCAACTTCCTGGTGTTTAAAATCCCTGATACTGCGCCTGCCCAGCAGTAATGCCTGCAGTTGCTCATAATCAGCCCGCTGCTCCCGGGGAGGCAGATCAATAAGATCTTTCGCACTCATTTCCCGCCCTTCAATAACGATACACTTTTGCGGACAAACGGCGGCACATTGCCCACAACCGATACAACCAAATAGAATGGATTGATCTACCTGAAGCCGGTCATTTTCAATATATAACGGTCCTTTGCAAACATTTACACATAAGCCACACAGGTTACAAAGTTCATGGTCAATAATTACTTCGGCATTCCCCTTGGCTCTTCGCGTTACAATCGGCATAAACTTCCCCCCTTCAGGCAAACCAAGGACTAAGACCACCTATAATTATCTCATATATATTGATAAAAAGAATCCCGTAAGAATATGCCAAACCCGCGATGGCAACACACAAAAACTGTTCTTTTTGAATATCCTAATATTGTAAAAGATTTAGGGAGATGATAAAATGGCAAACCCGCTTAGATACAGGTACACCACTGGTCCTATCAGTTGTAGCGAGTTTATAAATAATATCCGAGTACTGGCATTGAATAACGGCTCAAAAAGGCACAAAGCGCAAGTTAAAATCTTTAATCTTGACCCGAAACCGAAAAAAAAGGTATTCGATGAAACCTTTACGATTGCCGCTAATTCAAAAATCCAAACAGAATTTATCCCTATGTTCAACTCATTTGAAGTTCAAATCCTAACTGATAGTCGCCTGGTTTTGATGTGGGTAGGTGGACGTTCCGGTAATGAAAATCTGAAAGGGAATACAATATTGCATAAAGATATGGTCAGGTTCTAGGTGCATACGTCAACACCGCAATTAACGTTGATCATGATAATAGTAACTACTTTTAACCCCAAGGATGAATAATCGAAGCAAAATACACTTACGTGAATTCCCCACTGTTCCAATTCTTTTGCTAAAATTTTAGAAAAACAAAGGCCCCTTCCACCTCGGAGGAGCCTTTACTTTCACCTGGAGCCGATGGCCGGATTTGAACCGGCGACCTGCGTAAATGGTTTTCATGGTACAATGTGTAAAAATGATAGTTTATTGGTAGGGAAGAGGGGATTACTTTGGCAAGGCAGTATACAAGAAATTATGTAGTTTTTGAGGATCAGGTCGAGCATGTAGGCCGGGAGATGCGCCGGCGTTTTCCGGGGAGGGAAGGTCAGGAACACCCGCTGGTTTGGGTACGTTATACCCGTGAGGGAGGGAAGGTAACTAGCATTATTTCGCTAAACATGAATTATGTGCGTTTTGATGAGGATGGGAGAGTTGGCGCTTTTATCCCGACTGGTAGCCGGGGTAAAGGAGGCGAGGGGTGCAAGGTGGTGGACATAAAGGATTATAAAAGGTTGAATTTGACCGGGTTGCAACTGGAACTGCTGACGATAAGGTTGCTGGCGGATTTCGGGCTGGCCATGGGGAATTATGTGATGCAGAAATCCTTGTAGTTGGAACGTGGGTGGTAAGGCGACGGGGAGATTTTGTATAGGCGGAGCAGAAAAGGGGAGGCATTATTTAGTTGACGCAGAAATTGTCTGGGAGAAGCCGGAATATAAGCGTTGGTTCATGATATACTGAACTTGAGGTGTTATTAATGCAAGACTGGACTAAAATTAAAGTAGTCGGTAAACGCAAACCCCCGATAGTTGATATTTTCTCTCCTGAATGGGATGCCTATTTGGATTTAATTTGGTCTCTAAGACAGAGATAAAACCTTTATTCCACGGGGAGTATACAAATTCAAAACCTTTGAGGAGGCAAATGAATGGGCAGAAAGAATGGTACTAGGAGAGAAACCTATAGTCGCACCCCCAGGGCAGCAGAAAATTTAATAAATCCAATAGAAATATGTGTTAACCGACAAAGCCAAAACTATATTACAATTGAAGATCTACTTGGTTTAATCAACCATGCGGTATTTGATGAACAACATTCCATTCAAATATATAATTTATTTACAGAAGTTCCTTTGCAAATGATTGTAAAATTGTTTTTGGATCATCAAATTGATGAAGCAGTTTTTAAGAAGTATTACATAACATACATTCAACCCATTTATCCAAATAAAGAATTGGAGGAAATGCTGGCTTATGTATCTATTTAAAAAAGCTGTTGATATTCTTGATGAAGCGAATATATCAAGAGATGATTGGACATTTGGTGGAGGCACATCACTTGCAATGCGTTATAATCATCGGGAGAGTTATGATATTGACATTTTTATTCCAGATACTCAACTCTTGCTTTTTCTAACTCCTCGATTGAACCCTAACATTAACACTGACTATAACGAATCCAGCAATCACATAAAACTAATATTTCCCGAAGGAGAAATAGATTTTATTACTGCCCCGTATTTAACCAATAATTATTTTAAGGTTCAAACGATTGAAGGGCAGAATATTAGAGTAGAAACACCAACAGAAGTAATAATCAAGAAACTTTTTTACAGAGCAGAATCTTTAAAAATACGGGATATTATTGACACTGCAATTGTAGTTGAAGACCCTGAAGTTAATTTGTTAGCCGAAGCTGATATTTTAAAACATAAATTAGAAACCTTAAAATGGCGATGGAAAAGCATTAAACCATATTATAACATCGAGGCTAAACAATTACAGGGATTAAATGCATCTCTTGAAAATAATGCTCCCAAGATCTTTGAAAAATTTCTTAATCAGATTACCGTTAACCGAATTAGTCCAAAGGGCACAAAACGCCCACATTTATAATCTGTTAACCCCCTCCATTTAGGAGGGTTTTTCTCTTTTCTGACTTAGATTCGCATACCCCTTCGTATAGAGTAAAAGAATACTTAGCCAGCGATTGAAGCGTTGTAGTGCCTGGTATTTTACATAGATGTGTCGGAAATGTGTCAAATGAATTGTGATACAGAAAAATCAAAAGCCCCTCAATTTAGAGGGGCCTTTACTTTCACACTGGAGCCGATGGCCGGACTTGAACCGGCGACCTGCTGATTACGAATTTCATCATGGGGTGGTTGGGGGGTGTGGTGCAGTACCAGCAAATCCCTATATTAAGGGATTTTCGCTTTAGGCCCCGGAGACCTTGTTCATCTAAAATACTACCTTTTTTGAAATTATGGCGACGTTTTGGCGACACCAAGAATAATACTCTGGTACATGACGTGAATAAATATCTCACTCTTAATCAGAAAGTTACAGGTTAGATTCCTGTATGGCCCCACCATAATAAAGAAGTAACCGCGGGGTTTCCAGCGGTTTTGGTTTTTCTGAAGCTTTATGGTTTTGGGCATTTGGTGCCATAGTTTTAGGCTTTAAGACAGAATCTAATGCTAAGGTTTAACAAATACAAATAAGTATTCATGGGCAATAAGTAGGAAATTATATTCAATACTGCGATTATACCAAAAACCGGTCGCTTTACAATTATGTTGCTCTTTTATTATGATTTCCTTTAAGGTGAACCCTGCATCAACAAATACCTGCATAACATTGAATCCTAGCGGTATTATATTCTTTTTCCGCCTGGTGTCACCTATCAAAATGGCACAAAATTTATTTTTTTTGAGAACTCGTATAGATTCGCTGGCCACCTTTTGCATTTCAATAATGAAATCATCTATGTCGTAATGAGATAAATCTCCCTCAATGTTTTTACTATATTTTATTATGTTGCTGTACGGAGGATGGGTACATATCAGATCAATACTCTCACTTTTAATAAAATTCAGATTCCTGGCATCCCCCTGGCGAATAATAACTCCTGTACTGCCTTCTCTTTGGAAATTGGTATTAATCCTGGCCAAATCTAACGCACTGGGGTTAATATCGATACCAATACCTCTCCGCTTTAAAAGCCTGGTTTCAACAAGAGTGGTACCACTCCCTACAAACTGGTCTAATACAACGTCTCCCTCTGCGGAATAACGCTGTATTATATTTCTCGGAATATATGGAGACCAATTACCACGATAATTCCCTTTATGTGTTGCCCAATTACCCCTATCCGGAAAACTCTATGCGAACTAGCTTGTAAAACTATATTTCATGATCAGTCCTTTGGTTCATATAATTATTGCATAAAGGATATGAAAATATATTTTTGAATGAATGCTTTTTCAGCCATGAATTTTCCCTAATAAGATTAGAAAACGCTTGTTCGGCATTTTCCCCAGACGCAAATCCTATTACTTGCAAGTTTTCAACAATATCTTTATCATCTCCATGCACAGTGGGCTGGTATGTAATACCTTCAGAAGTAAGAAAAATAAATTCCCTCGTTATATCCATAACTTTTTGTACACTCCATTCCCTTCGAATTTTACCAGTCCAAGATCTCTTAATTCCTGCAACTGCTGCCGTATTTTTGCTTCAATGTTATTGTTTTTTGGATATCGTTTTTGAAGATATGGCACGATTGAGGTAAAATCTTTTGTTGTAAATACCTGCTTATCAATAAGGCTAAGCGCAGTAAACAGCGCCTTTTTCCATCCGATTAAGTTCTCGGAAATATTTGAAAGATCTTTATCAAAAAAATCTTCTATGCCTTCCTCATCATTCAGGTCTAGCCTTGGTAAAATCAAGTCGGGTGGTTTAGGTATAGACTCAATTATCTTTTGAATGTAATGAATATGCTCGCATTTTAGCTTTCCAGATAATTCTGAATTACACAATCTAGAATAGTCTTCGCAAACATTTTCTACCAACGGTAATTCATCTAAAAAAACCCCATACTCAAAATTTCTTTTAAACCCTGAGTATGTTAAGTTTGCGGAAGTAATTACAGCTTGTTTATCATCAAATATATAAATTTTTGCGTGCAATCTTTGGTAATTATACACTACACCTCCATTCTGTAAAATGGTTCCCAGTGCATTTATATCAGAAGATTTTTTGCAAAAACTCATAAGATTAACATTTGTAATAAGAGAAATACTGCAACCAGTATTAATGTTTTCATAAATTCGATTAACCATATCGTATTTGATAAAAGGTGAACATAATTTAATATTGCTCTTTGCCGAGCCAACCAAGTTAAGAAATTCATTATATATAGGGCTATTTAGAATCCGCATTTTTTAAATACTCCTATTAACGGTAGGCTTCTCCAAACCGGTATAAATGCTATAAGAGGATTTTATTACCTTCCGGTAATTCCTCCGGTTAATATTCCCGTAACATAGCATCTAATCCATTTTCTACTTTAACACTTATATCCTCAAGGTTTTCAAAACATTTCGTTTAGCTTCAAGAAGTTGGCTATCATAGTATTGCAGCATTCGTTATCTGTCCCCCACCGCCCTGGGTTCCAAATTGCAGCGTATCCCCGGTGATAAGTTAGTAGTTGCCGCAACCTTCGGCGAAAGGTTACAGGTACGGTCGTCTTATCCCTTTAGAACTTGGTGGATAACACGACCTTTGACGAATCTATAAGCTCGGCAAAGGCAAAGGGAACCTGTTTCGCTGCGCTCCACACGTTCCCGGCATACGGCTTACTATGCTATAATAAGAACATTAGTTCCCTGAGGAGGTATTGATTTTTTGCCCCCTCCCGGTGGCAGTTTATTTTGCTAGTGCTGTTTTGACCGCTTTGCATTAAATCCGGTTACTCATCTGAGCTGTTTTATGCTGATGTACCATTGTTGCCTGGTCGGGATGTAGCCAACCTTTATTTATGTCCTGCTCCAGTAGAAGAAAACCAGATAATCCAGGTGGCGAAGTTCCTCCTGGGACGGATAGTTATCTGAACTCCTGGTTCGCATTTAATCGGTTCTTCTTTTAAGTAATGATTCTACTCAAAATCACTTAAACCTTCTTTATTTTAACTAGATTTCCTTAAATTCCTACATAGCTTTTACCAGGTACAACGCATTCCTCCCGTATTAATACCTTCCTTTATACTTTTTACAATTATGGCAGTGTGGCCAAAGTTGTATTGTAATTGGTCGGATATTGGAAAGGAGCTCATTAATGCCGATGATGAAAACGTCATCTAAGCAGATCATTCCGGGAAAGAAATATTCCAGCAGCCTATCGCTTTGTTTAAGCTGTGCCCTGGCTTACGGGCACCTCTGTTTTGCGGTTCCATTTGCCGGCCGGGATTGGATTATAGCTTTTGAGGAAAGGGTATATGTGGGCAGCCATGCGCCCTATACTATCTGTTCGGTGGTTAAGTGCCAACGTTATCAATATTCCGGAAACCAGCGGACGCCACTGGCTCCGATCCCTTCCCGCTGGGAACGTCCCTGGCCTGATAATAGCATGTTGGTTTAAATATTCAATAGAAGGAGGAACCCATGAACCGAATGAAGTGGAATATAGAAAAAGAAATAATGGTTGATATGGAGCGGGGCGATATCTGGGTGAAAAGCGGTGAAAAGCTGACCGGTGCCGAGCTACGCATACTAATCCTCTTACGCCGCCGGGAGGGCAAACCGGTGACCGCCGATATGCTGGCGGACCAGGTGGACCCGTTGGATTTTAGTTGCAGCAACCCCCGCTTTCATATTTTCAATTTACGCCGCAAGCTTGGGCACTGCCAGGAACGGCAGGTCATTGAGACCCTCAAAGGCATCGGCTATTGTTTAGTACCGGGTTCCCTGCAGTTTACTGATACGCGGGCAAAACACAAAGACTCATCGGGATAGAAGGCATACCAACCCAGGCTATACCTGAATTGCCGGAATGGTTCAAAAATTGTGGATTTCTATAGCTGTAATGATTTTGTAACCAACCTTTGGTTAATGAGAGAGGCAGGTAAAATATATAATTGGCATGTCAGGTAAAGAAACCATCACCTGACATGCCAACTGTCCGTACTAATTTATAGTTTTACAGTAACTCTATTCAATATTTATTGTTATATCACATTTAGTACTTTCAAATTCATCACTGTTGAAAACATCGCCAAAGTGTAGTCGTACTTCTTTAACCTCACTGGGGGTAAGAGCCTGACCTTTTGGTACGTCAAAATGAATCACAGCTGATTTTTGTACTCCAGGTTGAATTTCTCCGGAAGCATCGCCTTCACCACCGAACATATTGGCATCAAGCTGCATATTTCCGATCACAACATTTCCCTGATCAGGATAAAAACTTAACGTTGAACCTGAATTGTTGGTAATTGTCATCCCAACTAATATTCTATTTTCTTCAATTTGAATCTCTGCGATTTTGAGGCTTAATCCGCCAAAGTTACCCTCATAATCAGCTGCAACTTTGAATGGCTGGACTGCCTTTTCAGATGAAGAAGATTTGGAATCATTGCTTCCTGTAGATACATCGGAAGGCTCTCCGCTCCCGCTGCCTAAGGCAAACACAGCAAAGAGACATATTCCAACTAAAGTAATTAATATTTTTAAAAAATGTCTGTTCATATATAAAACCTCCCTGTATAACCAATAACAATTCTTGATATGTAAGCAGCAATTAAATAAGTAATTATGTCTATAACATCAAAAGTCCCGGGGATAAATTGAAAAAGCTGTGCAATTTCGAATCCAATCCCGACTGTCATTACCACGGAAAACCAAAAGACTTCAAATAGCCTTGATTTCTTATACCATAATCCACCAATAAAACATGAGAACGAATACATCCAGA
This sequence comes from Gelria sp., assembly GCA_012839665.1. Classification (GTDB taxonomy): domain Bacteria; phylum Bacillota; class Syntrophomonadia; order Syntrophomonadales; family Syntrophomonadaceae; genus UBA4844. Next base: position 3,504 of record DUMX01000314.1, on the reverse strand, counting down.
GTGCATCGGGTAAATAATTACCAACCCAATCAGGCAAAGTGCCGGTCACAATAATTAAATGATTTCTTAAAACAACTATCCAGTCACCCGGTATCCCAATAGATTTAAACCATTCAAACATAAGTACGCTGCCGGGACGAATAAGGTAAATAAAACCACCAATGATAATAGGCAGAAGAATGTTTATAACTGCAAAATTAAATGTTAAGATACCGAAATCCAACTGTTGCTGTTTTGAACTCAAACTATTACCCCGCTATATATTTTGAGCAATAATATTTTTGTCCTGTTTAGCACCAACAAATGCAAAGATAGTGCCCATAAGCAATAAAATAAATGATACTGTCCAGAATGCACTAATTGAAATAAGTCCGCCAATACAGGCTATTAATTGCATCCATCCTGATACTTTAGGTTTAGCAATAGCTAAAGCTCCGCCAACTATGGCAATTAATGCAAAAAGGAATGCACTCCACCCCAAACCAATAACCGTGCCGGCTCCTTCAGCATCAAAAGCTGCACCTAGTCCGCCTACTCCCAATGCAAGAGTGGCTGCAATCAGGCCGGCAATACCCCCCAGTATTCCCAGGATCAAACTTGCAATCTTCACTGTATAATTTCTCCTCCTTGTTGGTATTTTTTAAATTCTTAAACTCACCCCCCGGATTAATCAGTTCCAATTTGCAACATAAATAGAATTCGTCACATAAATGGGGAAATCCTGTTTATTTTGTAAAAATTATAAATATTATCTGGTATTTATAATTAGCATATTCCATTCTGCCTGGTGGGGATTAAACCAGGGAAAAAGGTGTACGCGCCTGGAAGCGGGGACTAATAACAGACCGGGGGCTGATCGTGCTAATACTTTAGCCAACTCCCAGGCACCTCCCGCCCGATAATCCACCTGCCAGGCCACATTATACATTGCACGAAAACAGAACCTTTCCCAAACAAAGAACAATGACACAAACATTAATATTAAGGTTAGAAATTGCGAAAGGAGGTGTACAAGAATGGCAGTTAGTGCAACCACCATTTCTACTGACCTGGTCCTGGTCATGGATAATGGAACCGGAGCCGGAGGTCAGCAGCTTTTCGTTAACCGTTCCTTTAAACGGGTAAAACCTGAAGCCAGCAACGATAATATCTATGCTATCGCTCAGGACCTGCTTGACCTGCAGGATAAGACCAAAATAGCGGTGCAGCGCCGGGATATTGTGGAGCTGATTAACCAGTAGAAATTGAGGGACAGAATATTATTTTTGAAAGGGGGGTAGAAAATGGCTGTTCAGAGGACTTTGGAGATGGATTTTGCTACTGAACTGGGCCGTACTCATCGTATGAGAGTATACGATATACGGGCAGATGTTACTGCTACTAATATTAACAACACTATGGATTCAATAATTGCCAAAAATATTTTTGAAACCAAGACTGGCAACCTCAACGGCAAAGTGGGTGCCAGAGTAATAAGCAAGGACGTCGAAGATTTCGACCTGGCCTAAGGCCGGTTCACCAAACGGGCGGGACCTTCCTGCCCGTTTTTTTAAACCAATCAGAAAGGAAGTGAAGCGATGGAAGACATGACCAGCCTGACCGGCTTTATAGCCAATGTGGGATTCCCTATTGCGGTGGCAGCCTACCTGCTCATCCGGATAGAAAGCAAACTGGTCAAACTAACCGAAGCCATAGCCGATTTAAGGGAATGCATCTGTGCTTTCCCTGTCAGAGTTAAGAATGCTGAATAGAAAGGATGGTTAATGTGCAGATACCTAAGAAAATGACGTTACCGCTGTTTATAACCTGGCTGCGGGAAAATCTGCAGTGCGAACTAAGCAAGTTGGGACAGCGCCTGGAGGTAATTATTAATGCCAATAATATAGAACCAGGAACCTTCGCCGCTCTTTATGCCGAGATGCAGGGTGATAAGGTTATGGTCAGCGAACTGGCCGAAACCTTTTACAGCATGGAGGAGGCCCGGGCTGCCCTGGATAACCCCACCGATACCTACGATCCGGTGTCGTTCCACCAGTGGGTGAAAGACCAGTACTGGACGGCTAAGGGGGTTAAGGTGGAGAAGATAGTTTTTTGAGGGTTAAGATTAATTCAGCATGAAAGACCTGGTTAAGCCGGGTCTTTTCTTATATGGATACACAGTGCAGGAAACCTTGTTAGCTAACACTATTCCGGGCCTATTCATTCCCCTCTGTTTAGAGATGGGAATGAGACTCCGGTTGGTGGTCGACCTCCCTCCAGCTTCAGTCGCCTGTTACATCTTGCTTTGCTACCTATAATAAAGCAACAATTGCTTAATCTCCCGATACGTTAATATCTCTTTTCCCGCAAATTTATTGTCCGGTACTATCCAACTAGATGACCATGCGGCCGCCTCATTTCGCTATTTCCGGTTCAATCTACAATTGCGGCCCAGACGTCAGGGCGCCAGGTCAGGCTCTCCGGTCCGCCACCATTACCATGCCAGGCCAAGTCAACAGATGCCAGTTACTCGATTCGATGCCATGGCACGAGTTCAACCGTAATGCCCCCGGATTAGCCGGTCGAGATTGCTGCAGACCATTTCTAAACTGTACCTCATCCCTGGGTGCTGGAGCCAGTACCCTAGCGCGCACATAATAAGGGATAAGGCGGGCAGCCTGGACGGGTGGCGCGGGGACGGTAAACTGATAACGGCGGCGGAGTACCCATAACCCCCTCCCCGGTATGCCGTCGCCTAAGTTTCCCAACAGTCCCCGCGACGGGATCAGTCCAGGCCGGAGGGAGGAGGAACGACGACCAGAGCCAAGCCCGCCTTATCCCTTCCTCACTTGTGCGCGCCCCTCCGGTAGGGTGCTGGCCAGTTAAGAACCAAAGGCCGGCAGGCTACCGAAGGGTACGGTCTCCTATCCGATACGATGCCCCGGAGTCAATGGCGCAGCGAAGGGAGAGAGGAACTAGCAACCGTAGCAGAGCCGATGCGGAGGTGCATGGTATTCGGATGTCCGTGCGGCGAGCACGATAATCGGATGGGCGACGATAAGAGCCCAGCCGTGAGCAGGGTACCGACGCAGGAGGTACGCTGCTCTTTATCCTGGAGCCGGTCCCGACGAAGGAGGGATGGGCGGAAGGATGCTCGTCCGGCGAGGACTGAGATAAAGCCGTCTGCTAAGACTGTAATGCCCGTCCAGCAAGGACTGTAATAAGGCCCGTGCGGCCAGCACTGAGATAAGCCCGTCTGGCAAGACTATAATGCCCGTGCGGCGAGCACTATAATAATGTAATCAAGGCATCAGTGAGCTGATGCTACCTTCGGTACAACCACTAACTGAGCTCTTACCTGGCACCACCTGGGTATACATAACTCCTATTCGCGGCTGGCCCGAGTGCGCGAGGTCGGGTATACATAACTACTATTCGCCGCAGTACCTCGCACACTCGGGCCAGCCGCGGATAGGAGTTATGTATACCCAGGTGGTGCCATACCTTCGGTACAACCACTAACTG
>DUMX01000313.1 GCA_012839665.1 Gelria sp. | reverse complement strand
TTTTGACACTGATTTTTTTAAATTTTTAAGGATGCGGATTTATGTAGTTTTTGTAGGGGCAGACCCGTGTGTCTGCCCGGCCGACCACTGCAATCCCGCGGGCGGACAATTCTTAATTCTCAATTCTTAATTCTTAATTCCTACAGTACTTCCCTCAAATATTTCCCGGTGTAGGAAACCGGATTTTGAGCGATTTCTTCGGGAGTGCCCTGGGCTATTATTTTCCCCCCTTGCTCCCCGCCTTCCGGTCCCAAATCAATTATATGATCCGCAGTTTTAACAACATCCAGGTTATGCTCGATAATTATGACAGTATTTCCATTATCTACAAGAATGTTTAGAACACTAAGCAAATGTTTAATGTCTTCCTTGTGCAGCCCGGTAGTAGGCTCATCCAGCATATACAAAGTCTTCCCCGTCGAGCGCCGGGAAAGCTCAGTAGCCAGTTTCACCCGCTGCGCTTCTCCTCCAGACAACGAAGGTGCCGGTTGCCCCAGTCGAATATAACCCAGGCCTACGTCCTGCAGAGTTTTTAGCCTGCGGTAAACTCGGGGGATGTTTTCGAAAAACTCCGTTGCTTCATCCACCGTCATATCTAAAACATCAGCTATAGTCTTACCCTTATATTTAACCTCCAAAGTCTCCCGATTATAACGCTTACCCTTGCAAACTTCACAGGGAATATATACATCAGGAAGAAAATGCATCTCAATCTTTATAATCCCATCACCGGAACAGGCTTCACAACGCCCCCCACGGACATTAAAACTAAAACGTCCCGGCTTATAACCCCTTACCCGCGACTCCGCAGTGCTGGCAAAAAGCTCCCTGATGCCATCAAAAGCACCGGTATAAGTAGCAGGATTAGAACGCGGAGTGCGCCCTATAGGGGACTGGTCAATATTAATAACCTTATCAATTTGTTCTACTCCAGTTATGTCCTCATGCAAACCCGGACGGTGCCTGCCCCCATGCAGTTTCTTCATTAGAGCCGGGTATATAATGTCCCCCACCAAAGTACTCTTCCCGGAACCTGATACCCCGGTTACGACCACCATTTTACCTAAAGGTATATCCACATCAATATTCTTCAAATTATGCTGCGACGCTCCCCGAACTCCCAAAACTCCACCATTACCATTACGACGGTGGGGCGGCAGTTCTATATCCTTATGCCCGGATAAATACTGGCCGGTAAGTGATACCGCTGTTTTTGTAATCTCCTCCAAACTGCCCGCGGCCACCACTTCTCCACCATGCCGTCCGGCCCGGGGGCCAATATCAATAATATAATCGGCATTGCGAATAGTATCCTCATCATGTTCCACTACAATTACGGTATTTCCTAAATCGCGCAGCCTTTTCAGGGTTGCCAGTAAGCGGTCATTATCCCGGGGATGCAAACCTATGCTGGGTTCATCCAAGACATATAATACTCCCACCAGACTGGAACCTACCTGAGTAGCTAAACGTATACGCTGGGCTTCACCACCGGATAAACTGCCCGCCGCCCGGTCCAGGGTCAGGTAATCCAACCCTACATCTACCAAAAAGCGCAGCCGTTCCTTAATTTCCTTAATTATCTGGTCTGCAATATAACCTTCCCTTTCACTTAATTCAAGATTATTGAAAAAATCGAGGGCTTCCCGTACTGACATTGAACTTACCTCGCTAATAGATTGTCCAGAAATTAAAACCCAGATTATTTCCTGCTTCAAGCGTTTCCCCTGGCAAAGAGAACAGGGAATTACAGTCATGTATTTTTCAATTTCCTCCCGGGAAGCGTTAGATTTAGTTTCCTGGTGACGGCGCCGCAGGTTATTTACTACCCCCTCATAGCTGGTACGAAAGGCTCTGGCTTCGCCATAAGAATTGATGTAGTTTACCTTAAAACGTTCCTGACCATTTCCATACAAAATCATGTCCAACTGCTTACGGCTTAATTCCTTTAAAGGCCGGTCCATAGGAATTTTATTTTTAGCTGCCATAGTGGTCAATACCTGACTATAAAAAGTATAAAAATTATTGGACCAGGGAATAACCGCCCCATCCGCCAGGCTTTTATTCATATCCAGGACCAGATCCGGGTCAATCTCCCATTTTTCCCCCAAACCATCACAGTCCGGACAGGCTCCAAAAGGACTGTTAAAAGAAAACATGCGCGGACTCAGCTCCGGCAGGCTAAAGCCGCATTCCGGGCAGGAAAAATCCTGACTAAACATTATTTCCTCGTCCTCTTCTTCTCCTAGAAGCTGAATAACTACTATACCCTCACTCAATTCAAAAGCCAGTTCCAATGATTCCGCCAGGCGGCTGTTAATACCATCCTTTATTATCAATCTATCTACCACTGCACTAATATCGTGTTTCTTGTTTTTATGCAGCTGAATTTCCTCA